>WSZX01000145.1 GCA_013139935.1 Ardenticatenales bacterium | reverse complement strand
ATGAGCAGTCCGGTCACCGGCTGGTTGGGCGGCGGGTGTCGGATGTGGTCGACCTCCTGGTGACGGTGGGCAGCCTGGGCCAGATCATTGCTGAGGAAGCGCTTGCCACAGGTATGTCACCAGATGCGGTCGTCATCCTGCCACGAGTCGAGGATGCGATTGAAGCGTTGCCGCCACTCATTGAAGAGCGGGACATGGTTCTTGTCAAAGGCTCCCGGGGCACGGGGTTGGACAAACTGGTCGATTCTCTGTCGCACCGTGGAACCGGTGCGGGCGGCCCTTGGGTCAACAGGGAGGTTGCCTGATGGCTTTGGCACTGACTCTCTGTGGGGTCGCGTTTTTACTGGCGATAATCTGGGGGGGAGTGTTTGTCCGCATCCTGCGCCATCAGCGCATCGGTAAGCAGATACGGGTGGAGGGTCCGCAAACCCATTTCACCAAGCTGGGGACCCCGACCATGGGTGGGGTGCTGATCCTGGCGACCGTGCTCGCAGTGACTATGGTGGCGCATATAGTCTTGATTCTCAAGCAGCAGGAGATCGCAGAGGCGATTGTCATTCCGCTGGTCATCATGGTTGCCTTTGGAGTGCTGGGTGCGGTGGACGACTGGGCCGGGATTCGCGGCCGGCGCAGTGGAGAGGGGCTATTCGCGCGCACAAAGTTCCTCTGGCAAGTGATCATTGCGACCGGGGCGGCCGCCCTTTTGCATTGGCGACTTGGCCTGCGCGGCGTGGCTGTCCCTACCGTCATGTTTCAATTGAACATAGGTATTCTCTACCTGCCGGCGGCGGTCTTTATCATCGTTGGCGCCTCGAACGCGGTCAATATCATTGATGGATTGGACAGCCTGGCCGGCTTGTTGTCAGCCACCGCCTTTGTAGCCTATGGCGTAATCGCGGCGTTGCAGAACCAAGAATACCTGGCGCGGTTCTGTTTCATTATGGTAGGGGCGTGTGTAGCCTTTTTGTGGTACAACGCTCATCCGGCGCAGGTCTTTATGGGGGATACGGGGTCGCTGGCCCTGGGCGCGACCCTGGGTGTGGTGGCTCTGCTGTCTGGGCAATGGCTCCTGTTGCCTCTCATTGCGATCGTTCCGGTTGCCGGAGTGCTCTCTGTGATTCTGCAGGTCTCCTATTTCAAGCTCACCGGTGGCAAGCGGATATTCAAGATGGCTCCCATTCAGCATCACTTTGAGTTGCTGGGCTGGTCCGAGACCCAGGTGGTGCAGCGTTTCTGGATTATGGGGTTGCTGGCGGCGATGACTGGCGTCGCTCTGGCAATGGTCTAGCGCATGGACAGCAGGCGACGAGTGAGCGGGAGTTACGCGGGTCGGCGCGTTGTGATACTGGGTCTGGCCCGGCAGGGCGTTGCCTTGGCTCGCCACCTGGCGCAGCACGGGGCCGACGTGGTGGTGAGCGACCTTCTCCCGGCTGGCCAACTGGGCGAGGCTCTCGATCAACTGGCTGGCCTGTCGCTGGAGGTCGTTCTTGGTGGACATCCCTCAAGCCTGCTTGATGGGGCTGACCTGTTCTGTCTGAGCGGTGGTGTTCCGGCTGATGCTCCCATTGTGCGGCAGGCGATCGCACGTGGCATTCCGCTGAGCAACGACTCGCAGATCTTTTTGGAAGAGTGTCCGGCCACCGTGATCGGCATTACGGGCTCGGCGGGCAAGACGACGACCACTGCCATGCTGGGCGAAATGTGCCGCCAGGGGCATTCCACGGACGAGCGGCGGATATGGGTCGGAGGCAACATTGGCCGTTCGATGCTCCCCGACCTGGACGAAATCGGCGCCGGTGACCTGGTGGTGATGGAGCTATCCAGCTTTCAGTTGGAGATCATGACAAAGAGTACGCCTGTGGCTGCCGTTCTCAACCTGACCCCGAATCACTTGGATCGGCACCGGACAATGAAAGCCTACTCCGCCGCCAAAGCGCGGCTGCTGCAACACCAGCCGGTCGACGGTATTGCGCTGCTGGGACAGGATGACCCCGGCGCCTGTGGGCTCCAGCATCTTGTTCGCGGCCGGTTGCGGATGTTCAGCCTGGAAGACAGTGTCGCGGACGGCGCGTTCTTGCGAGACAACGTGATCACGTTGCGCGGACCAGAGGGCGAACAGCCGGTCTGCCGAAGGGATGAACTGCGGCTGCTCGGCCAGCACAATACACTGAATGCTCTGGCGGCCGCAGCGTTGGCCGATTCGGTCGGTATCCCGGCAGCCGCCATCGCTGAGGTTGCTCGCACCTTTGCCGGGGTGGAGCACAGGCTAGAGTTGGTACGGGAATTGGGTGGTGTGCGCTGGTTCGATGACTCAAGTGCCACTGCACCGGAACGGATGATGCGCGCGATACGCTCGTTTGACGAACCGATTGTGCTGCTGGCCGGAGGCCGGGACAAGGATTTGCCTTGGTCGGAGGCGGCTGCTCTCATCGGAGAGCGGGTGCGTGATTTGGTGCTCTTTGGACAAGCTGCCGACTTGATTCGTGCCCAACTGGATAAGGCTGGCGTGGTCATGCCCGACGCCCAAGCTGGCGAACCGAAGCGGGATCACCGTCGAGGGCGGATCGTCCAGGTTGGCGGGTTGGCTCAAGCTGTCAAAGAGGCAGCACGATTGGCCAGGCCCGGCGACATCGTGCTCCTGTCGCCCGGAGGAACCAGCTTTGATGCCTACCAGGACTTTGTTGAGCGAGGAGATCATTTCCAGGCCATGGTTAGGGAGCTATAGGGAAGGTGCGATGTGCGTCCGTACTCGCTGCCTGTGGACAAGGGCCCGCCGGATGGAGGGAGAGAGACCTTGTGGCGGGACGATCGGTTCGCCGTATGCAGCGCAGAATGGCGTCGAATCTCTTGTGCGACGCTCTCCCAATGTGGCCTGGATGACAAAGATGATGTGTGGTAGGTGTCAGTGATGGCGAGCATCAGCAGGTCTCGAATCACCAGAAGATGGTCTGATTACTTTTCCCGGCCCCATGTGCAGATGGATTTCGGCCTAGTTATCGCCGTTCTGACCATGGTGGTGGCTGGCTTGATGATGGTCTATAGCGCTTCTCTATATGTCAGCCTCCGATATCAGGAGATCCCGGGTTACTATTTTTGGCGGCAGGCAGCCGGAGCTCTCCTCGGGGTCGTGGGTGCCCTGGTCATTCAGACCTTTGACTACCGCCTGATCCGACGGGTATCTACCTTTGTCATGCTGGGGACCCTGGCTCTTCTGTTTGCAGTGCTTCTCACGGGAGACGAGTTCCTGGGCGCCCAGCGTGGCCTGTACCAGGGATCATTCCAGCCCAGCGAGTTGGCCAAACTGATCACCATTGTCTATGTGGCGGATTGGCTTTCGTCCAAGGGGGACCGTATCAAGGACCTTGGGATGGGGCTGATTCCGTTTGTGTTTGTGGTAGGGATTGTGGGCGGCCTGATTGCGGTCCAGCCAGATCTGAGCACTGCCATCCTGATTGTCCTGGTCGGCTTTACCATGTTCTTCGTTGCCGGCGCCCGATGGACGCACTTTATCGCCATCTTGCTGGTTGGGGTGCTGGCCTTTGTCGCCCTCGTGAATCTATTCGAACACGCCGCCGTCCGGTGGGAAGAGTACCTAGTCATGCTACGGGACCCGAGTGAGGCCCAGTGGCATACGAAGCAGGTCTTTTATGCCTTGGCTCGTGGCGGCCTGTTTGGTCAAGGGCTGGGGAGTGGCTTCCAAAAGGCAGGCCCGATGCCCGTACCCCATACTGATAGTATCCTGGCGGTGATTGGTGAAGAGTTGGGACTGGTGGGTTGCCTGTCGGCGCTGGCTCTGCTGGTCTATGTGGGCCACCGGGGATACCGGATTATGATGACGACCGTTGACCGGTATGGTCAGATGTTGGCCCTGGGGATTACCTCCTGGTTAGTGTACCAGGGGTTGATTAATGCCGCCGTCATTACCGGCATTATTCCGTTTACCGGGCTGCCGTTTCCATTTATCAGTTATGGTGGTTCGTCGATGGTCGTGTCTCTGCTGGGTGTTGGCGTTCTGGTGAACATCTCCCAGCAGAACAAGCGCTTGGAGGCCGGGCTGACCGGCCCGGCAGGTTACAAGAGGTCAAATGCGGTTGCTGGTTTCGGCCGGCGG
>WSZX01000291.1 GCA_013139935.1 Ardenticatenales bacterium | reverse complement strand
AGCCCTTACTGGCCGGACACTACCCTGACCACACTCGAGACCAAATGGAGAAAAGATGAACCAGCCAACCACCTCCATCGACGTCCACGACCTGCACAAGAACTTTGGCCAGATCCAGGCCCTGGCGCGAGTCAACCTCCAGGTAGAAACCGGTCAGATATTCGGTCTCCTAGGCCCTAACGGCGCCGGCAAAACCACCCTCATCCGCCTGCTCGTCGGCTCCACCCGCCCCTCCTCCGGCCGCCTCTCCGTTCTCGGCTTGGACCCCACCCGGCAGAAACGCGCCCTGCGCAGCCTCATCGGCTACATGCCCCAATCCCCCGCCCTCTACGAAGACCTCTCCGCCCGCGACAACATCCACTTCTTCGGCCGTGCCCATCACCCCGAAAATCTCTCTCAACGGGTAGACGAGGTCATCGAATTCGCCCAACTCACTGCCCGGGCCCGCGACCCCGTATACACCTTCTCCGGCGGCATGAAGCAGCGCCTCTCCCTCGCCTGCGCCTTGGTCCACCAACCCCAACTCCTCTTCCTCGACGAACCTACCTCCGGCATCGATCCCCAGCTTCGCCAGGCCTTCTGGGGCCATTTCCGCGACCTGACCGCCCGCGGCGTCACCCTCGTCGTCAGTACCCACCAGATGGACGAAGCCCTCTACTGCGACACGCTTGCCATCCTGCATCAAGGAATCATGCTCGCTGACGACTCCCCTCGACGGCTTCTCAGCGACAGCCGGGCCACCATCAAGGTCTGGTGCGGCGACGAGAGGATCGAGCACCAGGTCACCAACTATCCCGAGCAGCTACCTCGCGTGCTGCAGCATTACGGGCTCGATCCCGCCATCAGCCGCATCGATGTTGAACGAGAAACCCTCGAAGCCATCGTGCTCCGTATGATCGATGATCACGAAACCCACCAGTCCGCCCTTCATTCAATGGAATCGGGAGGTGACCGCAATGCATAGCCGTCTCGCCTCCGTAACCGGCCGGGTGTTGAACCAACTCCGGCACGACCGTCGCCTCATTGCGCTCTCCCTGGTCTTCCCTCTGATTCTCATCTACTTTCTGAGAATCGCATTCGACGTATTGGCCGGCCCCTCGTTCAACATCAGCGTATATATCGTGCCCTATGGCGCTTTTATCGTGCACTTTATTACCTACATGCTGACCGCCATCGTCCTGGTGCGCGAGCGAACCTCCGGAACCCTGGCCCGCATGTTTGTCAGCGGGTATAACCAGTTCGAGATCATCGGCGGTTATCTTCTCGGCTATTCGGTCCTGGCGACCATCCAGAGCTTGCTGATCCTCTTCGAACTCAACTGGCTCTTCGAGCTCGGTTTCGCCGCCGGCCGGCTCGCTTCCATATATCTCATCATGTGGTTGCTGGCCATCTGCAGCATGGCCTTGGGTACCCTGGTCTCCAATTTCGCTCGTAACGAGGGGCAGGTGCTCCCCTTTATCTCCTTGATCCTTCTTTCCATCATTCTCTCCGGCATACTCGTCCCCTATGAAAGGCTGCCCGAATGGTCGCAGGTGCTCAGCCACCTCACTCCCCTCTATTACGCCAATGAGGTTCTGCAAGAACTGATCGGGGGAGGTGTGCTGCTCGATGCCTGGGCCGGGTTGGCCGGCCTGCTGGCTTATGGTCTCGCGGTGGTGATCGTGGCTACTCTGACCCTGCGTGAAAAGGATTGACGGCAGCGGCTCGGCCGTGAAGACTAAAGACGGGACCCGCGAGAAGAAGACCCTCCGCGGTCTGGTCCGCTGGGCCGAAAAGCACGCCTCCGTTCGCGCTCTTCTCCTCACGAGCTCCCGCGCCAACCCCAACGCGGCCGTCGACCTGTTTTCCGACTATGATGTGATCCTGGCGGTTACCGATATTCACCCCTTTTTCGAGGATCGAACCTGGCTGGCGGATCTTGGGCCCGTGCTCGTCGTGTATCGGGACCCCATCAAGCACGACGCTGGCGAGCGTGGCCTCGGCCGATTCGCCTACATCACCCAATACGAGGACGGAACCAAGATCGATTTCACCCTCTGGCCGGTCGAGCTCTTGCAGCGGGTCGTCGCCGCTCCGGAACTCCCCGACGATCTCGACGTCGGCTATACCGTCCTCCTCGACAAGGATAGCCTGACCGACCGGCTGAAAGACCCGACCTACACCGCCCATATCCCCTCCCCCCCGGCCGCGGCCGAGTATCACGACGTCATCAACGAGTTCTTCCACGAAGCCACCTACGTCGCCAAGCATCTCTGGCGCCATGACCTCATGGCCGCCAAATACAACCTCGACCACGCCATGAAACTGAAACTCCTGCGCCGGATGCTCGAATGGCGGATAGAGATCGATCACCAATGGTCGCTCAAACCCGGAGCCTACGGCCGAGGCCTAAAGAACCATCTCGAGCCCCGGCTCTGGTCCGAACTGCAAAGCACCTACGTCGGGGCCGGAACAAAGGAAAACTGGGAGGCCCTCTCGCGTACCATCGACCTCTTTCGACACGTGGCCCTCCAGGGCGCCGATCATCTGGGATATGCCTATCCCCACGACCTCGATCGTCGCGTGATCGACTATCTGTCAAAAGTCAGGA
>WSZX01000179.1 GCA_013139935.1 Ardenticatenales bacterium | reverse complement strand
GTGGCTGTGCCTGAGCTGATGGAGCCACTGTACCAGGTCCGGGAGGGGTTTGCGGTCAACACGCTGGCTCAGGCGGCTGGGATCGCAGCGCTGAGCGACGAGGTGTTTCTCCGGGAGACGGTGTCAGCGAATCACGCCGGACGGACCTGGGTCTACCGCGAGTTCGGCCGTTTGGGGCTGAGGTACGTAGAGTCCCACACCAACTTTGTCCTGGTGGAGATTGGCCAGCACGCCGCGGCGGTCTGTCAGGGACTGCTGGAGAAGGGGGTCATCGTGCGGCCGTGCGGCGGCTATGACCTGAGCGACTGTATCCGGGTATCGGTGGGAACCGAGGCCCAGAACGCCCGGTTCATTCAGGCGCTGGAAAAGACCCTGGCAGAGTGCGATATTGAGATTCGGCCGTAGGGGCTGTCGGATAAGCCGGCCATTCCAGAATTCGAAAGTTTTCGAGCGCGATTTCGCCGCCAGACCTGCCCGACAATAGAAGCAGCTATGCTAACCAAGGCATCCCTGGAGACTTTTTAATTCTTTCTCCAACAAGCTGCCAGCAGCCACGAGAGCCGCATTACTGGCCTGGTGCCCAGGCAGGCCGCGTCTCGGAAACGCCCTCCTCGTCCTGAGCGGTTGATATCAGACCCTCGCACGACGAGTACGGGCTCACCGATTCGCAGCCGTCCAGCCGCAGGACGTATGTCCCCCACTGCATGGGGGCCTCGCAGTTCCCACCGGCCCGGCAAGAGGCAAAGGCAATGAAGCGACCATCGGGCGACACGGCCGGCTGCTCATCGACGGTCGCGCTATCGGTCGCCTTGTAGATGATGCCGGCATGGGCCGACCGTGTCAAGTAGATGTCGGTATCAGCGCAGGAGAGCGTGTGCCCGGCCGGCGCCGGGCATCCGGTGGCGTGAAAAGCCAGGATGGCGCCGTCGGCCGAGTAGGAAGGCCAGTGGAGATCCCCCTTGAATCTTCCCGGCAGCCGGCCCTCAAAGATCGCTCGCTGCTCCGGCCGATTCACGGGGTTCTCTGACTCTCTCGCAGCCAGCAGCGCTGCGTTGATGCCCGGGTATTCGACCAGGTCCCACCGGCCGCCGGCCCACTGGGCCAGCGCCAGCGACTCGTTGCCCGGCCCCCAAGCCGGCTCAATCTCGTCGCTGGTGGGGTTATCGAGCAGGAACACAAGGTTCTGCACGTCGTCATAGATGCAGATGTCGAATGTCTGCTGACCGGTCTGACGGCAGACAAAGGCCAACCAGGCAGCCTGCGTGCCGCCGGAATGGGGTTCGGGCCAGGACCAACTCAGGCGTTGTTCCGGCAGGGAGGGCAGTGTGATGCCGATCGGTTCCGCCGAAACGGCCGGCTGACCCGATACACCGATCAGCCGGACGCCCGTCAGAGGAACCGGCTCGACTGTCTCCGGGTCCCGGGAAATGAACAACTGGTGGATTCCCTGGGGTTGAAAGGCCCACCGGCCGGCGCCATAAGCCGCGATCGGTTGATCGGTTTGCAGCCAGAACAGGGCGGATAGCCCCGCGATCTCGGATTGGAACCCGCCAACCGCCCCCTCAAGCAGGGCGGGGAGCGGGAGCGGACCATCGTGCGTGGGAATCGCAGTGGGCCCGGGCGTGAATGTCGGCGACGCCGTCGCAGTGGAGGGGTTCGGTGAAGAAAGCGATGGCGCAGCAGTGGGCAAAAGCGCCATTCCTGCCTCGGTTGGCGCCGGCTCGACCTGGCCGGGAGTAAAGACGGCGGCCGGCGTGATTGGAATGGCAGCCACAGTGACAAGGGGCTGCTCCTCAGGCGTCAAGACATTACCCTGGAGCACAATCACGAGAATGGTGCCCAGCGCGATCACGGCCATGGCCAATGCTGCCACCGTCTTGTTGGACGCCAACCAGGCGACCAACTGTTGGCCATAAACTTCGAGAGGGTCGGCGGGCGGCTCTGTCGCGGGCCATGGACTCGGGGTCGTCGCATCGCGTAGCGGTACGGGCGGCGCTTCCGGGGCCTGATAGGCTCGGTCGCGCAGCGGCTCGGCCGGAGCCACCTGGATGATGACGGCCGCGATGTTATCCGGGCTGCCGTGCTGCTTGGCCAGCCTGATCAGCCGGTCGACGATCGCCTTGGGATCGAGTTCCGGATCAGCCAGCGTTTGCTCGATCTCTGAAGGGGGAACAGCCCGGTGGAGGCCGCCGGAAGAGAGCAGCACTGCGTCTCCCGGCAACAGATCATCCTCGAACATGTCGGCGTGGGCCTCGGCCGCGCCCCCGACGAGACGGGTGATCGGGGGGTGATCCGGTGGAGCCTCCACCGGGACGCCATCGGGATCGGCGGCTGCGATCTGCTCGGGGGCCGGGCTGGGGTCTCGGGTTATCTGTCCGAGGGCCCCGCGTCGAAACAACCAGGCACGCGTATCCCCCACGCTGGCAATGACGAGCTTGCCCTCGCGGACAACCGCGGCCACGAGGCTGCACGCCATGCCCCGCAGATCCCCTCGAGCCTGAGCTTCCTGGTAAATGTCGGTGTTCGCACGCTCGAGAGCCAGTCTGAGGTTGGCGATGGAGCCCTGCCACTCGGTCTCATAGTACGCATAGATCACCGCGTCGGCCGCGTACCGGGCGGCCACGTCCCCGGCCTGCCGGCCGCCCGCGCCATCCGAAACCACGTATAGCTCCCCCCTCTGAGCGCGTTCCAGGTCATCTCTTTCGGGGACAAAGCTGTTGACCGCACCCTGATCGTGGGCTTTGGCTGGCCCTGGGTCGGTATCCCCGAAAGTGGAGTAGCTCACGTCGCGGTGCATCATACCCCTATGATCGCAGACATTCCTCTTTTTGCCCAGTAGCTACCCGCGTGCGCCCGTGTTGTCTAGCTGTCGAGTTGGTCATGCCGTCGCTGTGGCTGCTCCGCATTGTACCACATTTCTCGTCTTTTACGCACTGGGGTTCGCCTGGACCGCTGTCTTCAATATGGAGGTGGACTGGCGAATTTCGGTGACGCCATTGATCGGAGTCTGGGTCCGATTGAGGATTGCTGGCGGGATGAGAGTGCGAGTTGCGGGAGATGTCGCATGATTTCGGGCACGGCCGGCCGTGGCCTCGAAGCAGGCCTCTGTGAGCGCGGAACTGCACACGGAACGGCGTCTGGTTTGCTTTCCGACACTCTCTGTCAGGGAGGGTCTCGAGAAAGGCATCGTTGAGCCAAACCGGGCTCCGTGCGCGGTCGACGACAGTCGAGTCGAGAAGCCGTCTTACTTTTTCTGTCGGAGCGCGGGTTCGGCGAGAGCGATTGGCTCGCGGGCCGCTTGCTGCATTCTGGTCAAGGATGGTGTTGAAAAAGGGTCTGCGCCGACACCGCCTCGCTTGTTTCCCTACATTCGCGTCGAACATTCTTGATGGAAACGGGGTAACAGACTATAATTCTTCAAGGACCTCGCAATTCGGCCACGCCGGGTCGATGGGTGCGAGGTTGGACCCGGCCGAGAGGTACAGAGCGGGTGTTGCCGGCTGGGGGAGTAGAGAGCGCGATGGATTCTTTTGATCAAGCGAATCACGGCCCGGATCGGGCGGTTCTGGCCCACTTCTGGACCGTCTACAGCCGCGTTCACTCCCAGGCTTCCGCGTCAAGCGTGGCGGAGCGTGCGGTCCAGGCAGTCCGCGCCGCACCGGGGGTGGGCTTTCCAACCAGGGTACTTTTGACCGATACCGGG
>WSZX01000150.1 GCA_013139935.1 Ardenticatenales bacterium | reverse complement strand
GAATGCTCTCCAACCGTGGTCACGTATCTCATTGGGGCCAACCTCCACCCGGCCGGCTCCAACGCCAGCGGTTCGAGCCGGGCTCCTCGATCCTCCGCCTCTGTTGACGATGCGCGATCAGAGTCGCCAGAACTGCCGCCACCTGTGCACCACCAGGGTCCATTTCCGGGCTGTGCAGCGAGAGCCGCTCATCCACGAACGTGGTGTCAAACTGGCCGCCCATAAAGCGATGGCTGTCCAATATCCGTTGATGGAAGGGGATTGTCGTCTTGATTCCCATGATTCGATACTCTTCCAGCGCCCGGCGCATACGCAAAATCGCTTGCCCCCGTGTCTCTCCCCAGCAGATGAGCTTGCTGATGAGCGAATCATAGTAGGGCGTGATCTCCAACCCCTCGTACAGCCCGCTGTCCACCCGGACCCCCGGCCCGGTTGGCAGCGTCAGCGCGCTCACCCGGCCGATGGAGGGAACAAAGCCATCGAACGGATCTTCGGCATTGATACGGCACTCGATGGCCCAACCGTTGAACTGTACATCGTCTTGGGCGATTGGCAGCTTGCGACCGCGGGCGATGCGCAGTTGCTCTTTGACAATGTCAATCCCGGTCACCCACTCGGTAACCGGGTGCTCTACCTGTAGGCGGGGGTTCATCTCCAGAAAAAAGAAACGCCGCTCTTGGTCTACTAGGAACTCGACGGTACCGGCACTCACATAGCCCAGAACTCGGGCCGCCTGGATCGCGATCCCCCCCATCTGGGCCCGAAGTTCGTCGTCCATAAAGGGAGAGGGAGATTCTTCCAGCAGCTTTTGATGGCGGCGCTGGAGCGAGCATTCGCGCTCGCCCAGATGGACGATGTTGCCGTGCTGATCGGCCAAGAGCTGAAACTCGATGTGGCGTGCCCGCTCGATCCTCTTTTCCAGATACAGGCTGTCGTCGCCAAAGGCAGACTGCGCCTCTCGGCGCGCACTCGCGAGCGCCCCGGGCATCCCTTCCAGCGAGTCGACGACCCGCATCCCCTTGCCGCCCCCGCCCGCCGCCGCCTTGACGAGCAGCGGGAATCCCAGCCGGCCGGCGGCCTTCAGCAACTCCTGATCGGTCAATGGCTCGTCGGTGCCCGGGATGACCGGCACGCCGGCCGCCTGCATCCGGCTGCGAGCTGAGGTTTTGTTTCCCGTCAGCCCTAGCGCGGCCGGCGGCGGCCCGATCCAGACCATGCCAGCATCCAGCACCGCCTGGGCGAAATCCGAACGCTCGGCCAGGAAACCATACCCCGGATGGATCGCATCTGCGCCCGCCTGAAGGGCGATCTGCAGGATACGGTCGACCCGCAGGTAGCTATCCACCGCGGCTGCGCCGCCCAGCGGGTAGGCATGATCCGCGTACCGGACATGCAACGCGCCCCGGTCCACATCAGAAAAGACCGCTACTGTCCGGACTCCCAGGTCGTGACAGGCCCGGATAATCCGGACGGCGATCTCTCCCCGATTGGCGATCAGCACTTTGTTCAGCATCAATTCCTCTCCGTTCATTCGCTGCGCCGTCAGGACGCAAGTGCAAATGGGTTCAGATCAACAGGGCCGGGCGCGGACGCACTCTCCTCGGGCGGTATCTCACCAGAGCTCATTCCCATCCCGCCATTCCAGCCGACCACGGCAGCATGGTTGGCTCGGACAGCATCAGACGCGAGCGACAACCACATGATATAACACGAGAACAGAAATAAGATTCGAGTCTGGTTGCCCAGTTCTCTGTGAACGGGCAGACATCCTCTGGCGCGTAGGAACGATTCGGCTAATCGCAATAGCTGTCACCAAGGCGAGCGAGAACGACTCTGCGATTGTCGTCAGCATAGCCGGCCGCGTCGGCGCAAGCTGCGTCAATGTCGAGTGTGCCACGGTATGTCTCCGAGAAGACCTTGCCCAGGCCCGCATATTCGCGCCCTTCCGCCACCGTCGGGTATTCCCCTTGCAGCGAATCATAGCCGACCTGGGCGTCGTCCCCCAAGGGCCACACAGGACGAGCGGCACGACGATGCGGAAACGGCCGCAGCCGCGCATCCGACCGGGGGAAATGGAGACCAGCAGCCGAACACTTTGGGCCGCAACCAACGGTGAATATTGGTGTTGTACCTTCTAAAGATCAAAGGGAACGAGGGAAAGATGAACAAGCGCGTTGTGATAACCGGATTGGGAACGATCTCACCGCTAGGGGAGGATGTAAGGACCACCTGGGAAGGAGTGCTGCAGGGCCGTTCGGCCGTCGGCCCGCTGACCCACTTTGACGCGAGCGATTTGAAGGTTAGGATAGCAGCTCAGGTCAACAGCTTTGACCGGGTCGGTCGCTTTGGCAGACGCGATGCGCGGCGAATGGACAGGTACGCCCAGTTCTCGATGGCGGCGGCCGACGAGGCAATGGAAGCGGCCGGCCTGACCGCCACGCCGGAAACCGCTCCCCGCATCGGTGTGATCATGGGGAGCGGCATAGGCGGCATCGGTACGATTCTCGAAACGGACCGGGTGATGCGCGAGCGCGGCCCGCGCCGTATCGGACCATTTGCGATTCCCATGATGCTGGCCGATACTGCCCCCGGTCAGATCGCCATCCGGCACGGCCTTCGAGGGCCCAATTTTGCTGTTGTGGCTGCCTGCGCCTCGGGGGCCAACGCCATCGGCGAGGCGGCCGCCGTCATCCGGCGGGGCGCGGCCGATGCGATGCTGACCGGAGGCGCAGATGCAGCCCTGGTGCGCACGGCCATCGGCGCGTTCATCAACATGGGCGCACTTTCCACTGGGTGGAATGACGAGCCTCAGCGCGCCAGCCGGCCGTTTGACGCCAAACGGGATGGATTTGTGGTCGGGGAAGGGGCCGCGATACTAGTGCTCGAGTCGCTAGAGTTCGCCCAGCGGCGAGGCGCGCCTATCTTGGCCGAACTGCTGGGCTATGGCGCTTCGGCCGACGCCTTTCACATCACTGCCCCGCTCGAAGGCGGAGCGGGGGCGGCCCAGGCGATGCAGAGCGCGCTGGCGGACGCTGGCCTGCCGCCCGATGCGATTGATTATCTGAACGCCCACGGCACCAGCACGCTGCTCAACGACAAGGGGGAGACGGCGGCCGCCAAGGCGGTGTTTGGCCCCCACGCCTATCAGTTGCCCATCAGCTCAACAAAGTCAATGACTGGCCACCTGCTGGGCGGCGCCGGGGGTCTGGAAGCGATTTTCTGCGTGATGGTGATTCAGGAGGGAATGATCCCTCCGACCATCAACCAGGAATTCTCCGACCCGGAATGCGACCTGGATTACGTGCCCAACAATGCCCGGCC
>WSZX01000209.1 GCA_013139935.1 Ardenticatenales bacterium | reverse complement strand
ACCGACGTACCACTCCCCGGCCGGAGTGGCGGCGATGGTTGAGCCGGCTTGGGGGAATCGTCCTTTTCACTGCGGTTCTCGTTGCGCTGGGCGTCAGCATCGTCTACATTGTGCCTGCAGCGACAGTAGTCGTGTACGCGGACACCCAGGAACTGAGCGTAACCACGATAGCGGTGGGCGATCCGGCGAGTGAGGTGGCTGACTATGAAGCCGGACTGGTGCCGGCGCGCTTGATTCGGGTGGAGGTAAGCTGGAGCGCTTCGGCCGCCGCCACCGGATATACGGATGTTCCTGATGCCCCGGCGATCGGTACGGTCGTTTTCATCAATCGGCAGGCAGAGCCGGTCAGCGTCCCCGCAGGGACAGTCGTCCGCACATCGGCCGGGACGACCATTCGTTTCCGCACCACCACCTCCACGGAGGTTCCGGGAGGCCGAGGCGCCAGGTCGGAAGCGCCAATTGCTGCGTTGGACGCCGGTCCTTTGGGCAACGTGGACGAGAACATGATCAATCAGATCGAGGGCGCGCTGGCACTGCAACTCAGAGTACGTAACCTGTCGCCTACGTCGGGCGGCGGCGTCCGACAGGACAAAGCAGTCACCCAGGCAGACCTGGACCGGCTGCAGGGTCAGGTGCTTCAGCAGTTCTTCCAGCTCGCCAAGGCCGAGATGGGCAATTGGATGAGCGAGTCGGAATTCCTGGCAGAGGAATCCCTGGCACTTTTCCTGGTGACAAATGAAGACTATAGCCGCTATGTGGGAGAGCGAGCCGATTCGGTTGAGCTAGAGATGACAGCGCTTATCCAGGGTTATGTGGTGGATGGGAGCGAAGGATACGGTCTAGTCTACACCGCCTTGGCGGCCGAGACGCCGCCCGGCTATCGGCTGCTGGCGGATGGGATCTCGCTTCGCCGCGGGGAGGTGTTGGACGTGGACGATGACGGCCGGGTGACCTTCTTGATGCAGGGGCAGGCAACGGTTGCCGCAGACATTGATCGCTCCCACATCGTGCAGGTGATTCGCGGCCAGAGGATTGCCTGGGCGGCCGGCTGGATCGGACTGGCGATCCCCATCCAAGGGGAGCCCGCCATTCACGTTTGGCCGCTTTGGTTTGGACGGTTGCCCTACTTGCCGAGTCGCATCACGGTTCGAGTGGAGACTCCATGACACACCGATGATAGGCAAAGGAAGGGTGCTGGCCCTGGATGTTGGCGGGAAGCGGATCGGGGTGGCGTTGAGCGATCCTTTGCGGTTCGTGGCGCGGCCGCTAATGGTCATCCAGCATGTCTCCAGAGAGGAGGATTTCGCCGCCATCGGCCGCCTGGTGAGAGAACACCAGGTTGACCTCATTGTCTGTGGTTACCCGCTCAGCCTGGACGGGAGCGAGGGACCGCAGGGTAGGTTCGTCCGCCATTATGCTGAGGAGTTGGCCGAGGCGCTGACGGTAAGGGTGGAACTGAGGGACGAAAGCTATTCCACGGCCGAGGCGGAAAGCATTATGGGAACAACTGGCAAACGCATGACGCGGAGTGAACGGCGTGCACGGGTAGATGCGGTAGCGGCCGCCGTGATCCTGCAAGGCTACCTTGACGCAGTCAACGCTGGTGGCTCCCCCGTAGGAGACTGCCAGGAACTGGATCTCGGATAGATCAGGCCACCTGGTCTCAGATCCTCAGTCCATCAGGCGAGGGCGTTCAGAAACCCTGGCGAATGTCGTACTTGCCGCTATTCCTGCTCCGGCAGGGTGATCTCAATCCTGGCGCCCTCGCCGGGCTCTGATTGGATAGACAGTTGTGCCCCAACGAGTTGTGCGCGTTCGTGCATACCCATCAATCCAAAGTGACCGGCCTGAGCCAGCTCGCTGGGTTGCGCAGAAGGCACAAAGCCGCGGCCGTCATCGCTGATTGTCAATGTCACCAAGTTTTCGGTGGTTTCCACCCAGACATCAACCCGGTCAGCACCACTGTGTCGAGCCACGTTGCTGAGCGCCTCCTGAGCGATTCGGTAGAGAGTCAGGTCAACCGCCGGATCCAGTCGCCGCTCCACTCCCGCAATGGTCAAGCTGGCCTTCACCTTGCCGCTCTTGTTCAGATCATCTACCAATGCCCGGACAGCGGGCAGCCAGCCCAAGTCGTCCAGGTATAATGGACGCAGGGCGCGAATAGTGCGCCGCACTTTTCGCACCGCATCCGCCGCCAGCACCGCAAGTTCCTCTGCTTTCCTGGCCGCTGCTACCCTGTCCCGGTCATTGGCCCGCCGCAGCATGTGGCTTTGGTGTTCCAGAGCGATGAGGTTTTGGACTGTCTCGTCGTGCAATTCCCGCGCCAGCCGCGCCCGCTCGTTCTCCTGGCCCTGGGTGACGGCGGCCGCATAATTCCGTATGCCAGCCTGGGCTGCCTGCAACTGAGCAGCCATGCGGGCCAATGTGGCCTGAAGCACTTGAATCTCTTGGATTCCCTCCACCGGCTCGTTGAGAGCGTCGAAATCGCCCTTGCCCAATCTTGCTGATCGTCTATTCAGGCGACGCAAGGGCTGAACGATCTGGTGCAAGCCGAAGTAGAGTGCACCAGCCGCCATGATCAAGGCCGGCACCAGCGCCAACGGAGCGAGCTGGGAGTAGCGAAGCAGTGGATTGGCAATGGCTGACCAGGGCTCCACCATGAGCAGCCCCCAGCCGGTGTTTCCCACCGGGCTGTAAGCAATCACCATTTCATCGCCCGTCTCTGTGTCACGCTGGAATGTTGTGCCGCTATCTCCACGGAGTGCAGAGGCAACTCCCGGGTGAGTAAAATAATCGGTCCTGATGGGCTCCGGGTCCGAGTGAGCGAGGAGTTTCCCGTGTTCGTCCACCAAAATGACGGCAGCCGTCTGTGGCGGCTCGGGGCTGCCGGAAAGCCAACTGCTTGCCTTGCGCAAGAGTTGCTCTGGAGATTCGCCTGCTGCCAGTCCCAACTCTAGCGCGGCGGCCGCGGCCTGAACTGCGCGCTCGTCGCGCACCGCCACCATCTCCCGCATTGCACCAGTGTGGACCGCGGCCCCTCCAAATGCAACCACCAGCAGCACCAGAGTGAGTGGCAGGATGACAAGGAGGATTAGCTGGGCCGGCAGGGTGCGCAGTCGGGCTGCCATAATAACTATTAATGCAAAAGGGGAAACGGGTCACGACCCAATCCGAATCCCCTCCAGCGCTACACTCCAATCCACCCGAGTTTGACGGCCGCCATCACCGCCTCGGTTCGCGAGGAGGCCCCCATTTTTCCATAGATGTTGGCCAGGTGCCCCTGCACGGTCCGGTCGCTGATTCCCAGTTGGTGTCCGATCGCGCGGTTCGTTAGCCCCTTGGCCACCAGCGCCAGCACCTCCAGTTCGCGATCTGTGAGCGGTTCAGCTGTTAGAGTGGGGGGGACACTGCGTTGTGCGGCCACATAGGCCATCAGCTTTGCTGCCACGCTTGGGTCCACCGCGGATTGGCCCTCGTGCACCGCCCGGACTGCCCGTATGATCTCGTCCGGGGAGGCCGACTTGAGAACATAGCCGTTGGCGCCGGCTTGAATGCCGGCCATGATATATGGGTCGTCGTCGTATGCGGTCAGGATGAGGATAGCCACCAGGCTCCCGGCCGCCCGCAAAGCACGGGTTACCTCGATCCCACTGGGGCCCGGCATCTGGATATCCAGCACCGCAACATCGGGAGCGTGGTCCTGGATCAGGCTCAGGGCGCTGTTGCCATCGCCCGCCTCGGCAAGAATGGTGATGTCTCCCTCCTCTTCCAGGAACTCGCGGATGCCCTTGCGTACCACTGCATGGTCATCGGCCAGGATCACTCGGATGGGTCGGGTTTGGGTCATAGTTCACTTCCTTTCAGCGGGACCGACTGCGGATATGATACCACATGCCGTTTGCCGCCGTCAATCTAGGGCAGGTGTGAAATATCCCGTCTGGGTGCCTGTTTGGCCAATGGTACGTCAGCGGTCCCCAACCGCTACTCGGCCTGATGCGGCAACCTCTCTCTGGCGTTATCATGCTCCGGCTCGCCGCTCTGCTCCCAAGGAGCAGAACGCATCCCTCTGCCCGATCACGGCCACGGGACCGCTCGGGCACCGCCGTGGCTCTTTGCGGACAGCCACCCCTGCCTTATTCTTCCGTCACCGCGGTCCCTTTTTCAACACTCTCGCTCCGACGGTTGACATCAGCACAATCTCTGCTAGAATCACCCGCAGTATGAACGTGACTTGTCTACTCTGTGTTCACCGCGCTCGTCGTCGCGCCGGACCCACGGTCTGGCGTATTGGATTGCCTGTGTCCTGATTAGCTAGTCAAATCCCTGCACTTGCGAGCCGCCAGACCTATCGGTTTGGCGGCTTTTTTTTGTCTCACCAGTGGAGCATACTATGATACAGGCAGGCGTCCTTGGAGCTACCGGGTACACTGGCTTTGAGCTTGTAAAGCTCTTGGCGCGTCACCCAGCCGCTGATATTGCCTTTGCCACCTCCGAATCCTACGCTGGCCGGTCTCTGGTAGATGTCTATCCGACCGCTCCCTGTCTGGATCTGATTCCCATCCAGTTGGCCCCAATGGAGCGGGCTGATGTCGTCTTCATCTGCCTTCCTCACGGCACGGCTGCCCCCATGGCCGGTGCCGCCCTGGAAGCTGGGGCACGGGTGATTGATTTGAGCGCCGATTTTCGCCTGCGGGACGCAGTGGCCTACACTCGGTGGTACGGTCTGGAGCACCCTGCACCCCACCTCTTGGCGGGGGCGGTGTATGGCCTGACCGAGTTTGCTCGTGCGGAACTCCCGGCTGCCCGACTGGTTGCCAACCCCGGGTGCTACCCCACCAGCATCTTGCTCCCCCTACAGCCGTTGCTCGCAGTGGGCGCTTGCGCCGTGGGTCACCCTATCATCGTGGACTCCAAGTCTGGCGCCTCTGGGGCCGGCCGGGCGCCAAGACAGCACACCCACTTTGTGGAGGTCGCCGATAATTTCAGCCCCTATGCCATCGGCCGGGCGCACCGTCACTTGCCAGAGATGGAGCAAGCTCTGAGTTGGTGGACCAACTCGCCTCCAGAGTTGATCTTCTGTCCCCACCTGCTCCCGGTGCCACGCGGCATTCTCTCCACCATCTATCTTCCTCTGGCTGACGGGTGGGGCGAGGCGGACTTGCGCACCTTGTACGATGAAACCCTGGCCGGCGAGCCGTTCTTGCGCCTGCTGCCGGCCGGCCAGCTTGCCAGCCTGGCTCACGCGAATTTCACAAACCGTTGCGCCTTTTCCATCACGGTGGCCGGTGACACCCTCATCCTGATCTCTGTGATAGACAATCTGATCAAGGGCGCGGCCGGCCAAGCGGTTCAGAACATGAACCTGATGTTCGGACTGGAAGAAACCTTAGGATTGCCTGGGAGCAGAAAGTAGGAGGCGGCCATGCACGTGTTAAAGATCGGCGGAAATGAACTCGACGATCCGGCGTTCCTGGTGGCGTTGGCGAATGTAGTGGCGGCCGAGGACCAGCCGGTGGTCATCGTCCACGGAGGTGGCAAGGCCATTGCCGGCCTGCAGGCGCGGCTTGGGCTGGAGGCTGTCAAGGTGGACGGCATGCGGGTCACCGACGCCCGCTCACTCGATGTTGCCCAGATGGTGCTCTCCGGCCGGGCCAACAAGCAGATCGTTTCCGCGCTGCTGGTGGCCGGGGTGGATGCTATCGGCATCAGCGGGGTGGACAGGGGCCTGCTGCGCTGCAAAAAGAGGGTCCATCCGTCGGCCGACCTCGGCTACGTGGGCGAGATCGTGCGGGTCCGGACAGAGGTGATCACTCAACTGATCGAGGATGGCGCGACGCCGGTGGTGTCCCCCATCTCACTGGGACTGGATGGGCATGCGTACAATGTCAACGCTGACCACGCGGCCAGTGCGCTGGCACGGGCCCTTGCCGCCGAACTGCTCGATTTCGTCTCGAATGTTCCCGGTGTGCTGCATCAGGGCGGGGTGGTTCCTTTGCTCACGCTGTCCCAGACCGAACACCTGATTGCCGACGGC
>WSZX01000380.1 GCA_013139935.1 Ardenticatenales bacterium | reverse complement strand
GCACCTATGCATTGCTGGGCATCCCCGTGGTGGTGTTTGGCAATGCGGTGGGTCTGCCGGTGAACCAGGCAGGAGGGAATTTCGCTCGCTTTATGCCAGTCGTCAGTACTTGCATCGCCCTCGGGATGGTCTGGCTGGTCGGCCGGTGGAAGCTGATCCGGAAAGGGCTGGTGCCAATTCTGATAGCCGGGCTGACGGCCGGGTTTGTCGCTCTGGGCATGAATGCGTTGCGGATGGTAACTCTGACCGGTGTCGCCGCTGGCGTCGCCGTCGTGTTGGCGATGCTGCTCTATTTAAAGGTCACCGGCCGGCCGCTGATGGATCGGGCTGCGCTGTCAGAGCGTGATCGAGCCGCTGAACGTCGCCTCAACCTACCGGCGGCCGTCTCGCCCTGGTTGATTCTGACCTTCTTCTCGCTGCTGATCAATACACCCTCTCTTCCGTTCTTTGAGCTTACGTTCACCCGCTTTGCGATGCCCGTGGAGGTCATCCCCGGCGCGGCCGAAAAGGTGCGCCTCTTCTGGCAGGCTTACTTTTGGATCCTCGTGAGCACCGCGCTGGCGCTCCCGTTCCTGCGGCCAACGCGGTCGCAGCTCAAAACCTCGGTGGCAAAGTGGCTCCGGCGAGCGCCGCGACCCGTGGCGGCCGCGGCCGTCTTTTTCGCGATTGCCTTTGTCATCAACCACTCCGGCAAAGGCGCAGACTGGCAACTTGCTGACGTCAATCGCAACATGGTCCATGTGCTGGCGGCGGCCGCGGCCTCTGCCTTTGGCCAGCTCTACCCCTTGGTCGCTCCCTTTTTGGGCCTGCTGGGCGGGTTCATTAGCGGTTCGGAAACCTCTTCCATTGCGATGTTGACTGAGTTGCATCTCGCCACGTCGGAAAAGATCGGTGCGTCCGGGCTGCTGGTGGCGGCCGCCAGTGGAATCGGCGGCGGGTTGGCCAGCGTCATCTCGCCCGCCAAGCTGCAGAACGCCTCCGCGAGCATTGACCGTATTGGCCAGGAATCTGAGGTGATGCGCAGCGCCTTTGGCATCTCGCTTTTGATCACCGCAGTGGTGGGTTTGATGGCAATGTTGTGGGCTTGATGATTGCCGGACGGCTCTGGACCCTGTCCACGCGCCTCCCGGCGGCCGGCAATCAGAGCTGACCGGCGGGGGTGATGCAGGCGGGCGAGTTGTTCCTTGGACTGTTGACTAGCGTGGACACCGGATAGGCTGTCATCTCGGCCGCCGGGTAGGGCTTTAGCAGGGTGGCAAGTCGGGCAGGGGGTTGCTCATCCGGCTCCAGCCATTGCTGGTACGATTCTCTCGGCAGGATGACCGGCATCCGGGGGTGGATCGGTTCCAGCAGCGCGTTCGGCCCCGTGGTGATGATGGCGCAAGAGTGCACTGGCACTCCGTCCGGCCCGCGCCACACCTCCCACAGGCCGGCAAAGGCAAATGGCTCGCCAGACCGCATCCGGACATAGATGGGGATCTTGGTTCTGCGATCAGGCGCCCTTTTCCATTCATAGAACCCATCCGCCAACACCAGGCACCGTCTGCGGCGGTATGCGGCGCGGAAGGATGGCTTTTCCGCCAGGGTCTCACATCGCGCGTTGATCATCCGGTTGCCGATCTTCCGGTCTTTGGCCCAGTGTGGGATTAACCCCCATTGGAATAACTCGACTCTTCTTTCTTCCTTGTTGGGTACCACCGCCACCCGTTGGCTGGGAGCGATATTGTAGGACGGAGTCAGCTCGGGAGGGATTGCGAGCCACGGAAACGCCAACTCGAGTTGCTGCGGTGACAGAGCCAGGGTGAATCGTCCACACATCGTCCACTCCCGTCCCAAGCGTCATGTGCCCGAGCACAAGCCCGCGTGGCTAGAGCGCTCGCCGCAGTGCCTCGGCCAGCTCATCCAGATCGATCGGCTTTTGCAGCCACTCTGCAATTCCCTCATGGTTCGCCCCCTTGATTTCGTCCAATGGGTGGCCCGACAGCATCACCATCTTGATCTCGGGATACTGTTGCTGCAATCCCTCCAACAGGGCCATTCCTCCCATTTCAGGCATGATCAGATCACTCAATACCAGCGAGATCCGACCTTCATGCGCCCGGCAGATATCCAGCGCTTCTCGGCCGTCTCCGGCCTCTAGGACCTCGTATTTCAGCCCTTCCACCCCGTCCACCAGCGCGGCTCGTGTGGTCGGGTCGTCTTCCACAATCAGGATCGTCTCGCCCCGCCCTTCATGGATGATCGGTGTGGCTTGCGCCGTCGTGTCGTGCTGGATTCCTGGCAAAGCTGGCAGAAAGAGCGCAAACGTGGTTCCTTCACCTACCTCGCTTTCAACGGTGACGTGCCCTCCGTGCTGTGCGACAATGCCGTATACTTGCGAGAGCCCCAGGCCGGTGCCCAGAGGGGCTTTAGTGGTGAAAAACGGTTCGAACACTCGTGGAAGAACGTCCTGCGGGATACCTGTGCCGTTGTCGGTCACCATGATCCGTATCCACTCCCCGGGTTCCATCTCCTGGCTGGGCAGCGGTTCTCCGGCTTTGATTAGCAGGCGGTCGAGCGCGATGTGCAACTCGCCTCCCTCCGGCATGGCATCACGCGAATTGAGCACCAGGTTCATGATCATCTGCTGGATGCGTGTTACATCAGCATTGACAGTGTGCTCGCCGGGTCCGACTGCCATCTCCACGCGGATATTCTCCGGCAGGGTGCGCTCCAGCAGTTTGACCTGCTCTTTCAACAGAGGCTCCACGTCTAGGGGGCTCCGTTTGAGTACTGCGCGCCGGCCGAAATCAAGGATCTGCTGGATGAGATCAGTGGCCCGCTTTGCTTGCCCCAGAATCGTGTGTAGTCGCTCGGAAACTTCGGGAGGCACGCCAGGGAATCGCAGAGCCATCTGGGAATACAGAACGACAACCGCCATGATGTTGTTAAAGTCGTGGGCTATTCCGGCCGCCAACTGTCCCACCGCCGCCAGCCGCTGCTGATGCTGTATCCGTTCCTGGAATTCCCTCTCGTGGGTCACGTCTCGCATGACCATCACCCAGCCCTCGCTCTCCGTCGATTCTCCGTCGGAGCCCGTCTCGAGGGCGCGGGCGATGACCTCAAAAGTGTGGGCTGGTGGCCCGGTCACGCTTATTTCGTGCCACCGTCCGCCTGGTTCCACCGGTGCCAGCAATGCTCCTAACGGCCGTCCGCCCAGGTGCGCGAGCGCATCTCCCACCTCTGCCTCCGCCAGCACCGCCAGATACTCACGGGCCACTGGATTGGCCAGGATGACGTGCCCGTTCTCCCCCAGTAGGATCATCCCCTCGGGCACCGTATCCACAATCTGGTGGACCTTGTAGGCCTGCTCGCGGATCCTTTCCAGCAGGCGAAGTCGCTCGACCGCGGTCCCCAACTGTTGGCCCACCGCTTCCAGCAGGGCAACCTCCTCTGCAGTCCACGCCCTGGGCTCCTTGTCGGCGACACCGATCTCGCCGATGTGCCGGCCCTCGGCCTCGATGGGTGCAGCCAAAGTAGCGCTGATGTCTGGGCGAGCCATGAACCCCTTTGCCGTCGGCAGCGGCTCGCTGGCGGACTCGTGGCGCAGCGCCGCCTCTTGTCCCGAGCTTGTCGCCGGGGCGTGTCCCGGGTCCGTCGCCGGGGCGTGTCCCGAGCTTGTCGCCGGGGCTGGCTCCATCTGATTGCCGACCTCGGTCGTATCGGGTGCAACCCCGCGCACAGCAGTGTGGCCCGAAACCCAGGTGCCGCCCATCTCCAACCCCAGGGCGTGCAGCGTGTGGTCCAGCGCCGTATCCAAGAGTTCGGGCAGGTCGGCCGCTGCCCCTGCCGCTGCGATGATGGCGTTGAGCGCCTCCTGTTGGGCGGCCCGCTGCCGCAGTGCCTCCTCGGCGCGAACCTGGTCTGTCATGTCGGTATAGGAGGCAACTACCCCGATTAACTCGTCGCCAACCACGATTGGCGCTCCGGCAAGCACGACGTGCACCGGGGTGCCATCCTTTCGATACCGTATCGTCTGCTGCAACGGAACCATCTGCTTGTGGTGGGTCACCGTTTGTGTCAGGCCGACTGCCTCTTCCCAGGTATCGGGATTGGTGATGAGCCGGTCCAGATCGCGGCCAACGACATCCTCCAGCGTGTACCCAAATAGCTTCTCTGCCCCCTTGTTCCATTCCATGATCCTGTGCTGGGCATCCAGGGTGACGATGGCATCGGGCACAGCCGCCAACACACCCTCCAGGTACATCTGGCGTTTCGCGATTTCCCGCTCCGTCCGCATCCGCTCTGCTATTTCGTGCTGCGCCTGTTGGTACAAAGATGCGTTGGCACGCGCAACGGCTACTTGGAGTGCCATCGCTTCGAGGATTCTCAGGTCGTCCTCCGTATAGGCTCCGGCCTTTTTGCTCTGTACCTCAATGACACCGACGACCTGTCCCTCTAGCTTCATCGGGGCCAACACCGCGGAACGAATCGGTTCAGCATCGTGGGCTTGCTCCGCGGTCTGAGCGTCTCGATGATCGCTCCCAATACCATCCTCGTACACTTTGACCAGCAGCGGTTCGCCCCTCTGAACGACGGTATCTTGCGCGGTGCCTTCTTTCGACTCGAATGGAACCGGCGCCAGCCCGCGGACATCGATATCAATGCGCTCTCCCTGGCGCCACGCGCACAAGCACTCTATTCGATTGCTACTCGAGTCAGAGGATGATACCCGGAGACTGTCACAGTCCATGAACTTGGAGATCTGTCTGTGCAGCGTGTCGTACACCGCCTCCATGTCGAGCGTCCGGCCGAGTTGCCGGGCCGCTTCATAAAGCAGGCCCAGTTCTCTGGTGCGCATGTGCAATGCCTTCTCTGCCTCTTCTCGGGCGATGATCTCCTGCTGTGCCTGGTCGTAGAGGCGTGCGTTCTCAATGGCGACCGCCGCCTGGTTCGCAAAGGCAGCAATCGTCTCCCCCGTGGCCTCGTCATAGGCGTTGGCGGTCGCGCTGTCTACGTTCAATAGCCCCACTTGGAGCTCTTTGACCACCAGGGCAGCGCCGATCCAGGAGCGAATATGATCCACCCCCGGTCCGGCGACCCAACGGGCATTCGCCTGGGTGTCTGGAATGACCATCACCCGGTTGTCCCCCCAACGTTCCTCCAGCGGCCGGCTGGCGATGCTGCTGATGGTCTGTCGGGCCGCGTTCAGGTCGGCAAAGCCGCGCCCGGATCGCAATTCCAGGTTCCCATCTTGATCCAGCAGTTGCACCGATACACTGTCATAGGCCACGACCTGGGCCAGTAGATCATAAACCTGTTCAAAGACCTCGTCCAGGCTCATGCGTGTGGTCAACAGCGCTCCCACCCGCTGTAACGTCTGTGCCAGCTTGAGCTGCGCTCGCTCCGACTCAAGCAGACGAGCGTTCTCGATGGCGACGGCCGCGTGGCTGGCAAAGGCGAGGGCCAACTCGGCGTCCTTGTCGCGGTAGAAATCCTGCTCTGCTCTGTCAGCGGTCAGCATCCCTATCACCCGATCCTGGATCAGCAAGGGCACCCCCATCCAGGAGCGGATTCTCTCCAGGTCGGGGGTCAGGCCGCTGGCCTCAACGGACTTGAGCCAGCGTGAATCACTGCTGACCGAACCGACGATGAGCGGCCGCCGGGTCTCGATCACCTCTCGATTCAGCAGCGCAACGTCGAGATCCAGCTTGGTGTTGAGGACCCGCTCTGGTTCCTCAAATCCCCGCAGAGCAACCACGCGCATCTCCTCTCCTTCGAGTAGCATGATGGCCCCGCTGTCGAGCGCAATGACCTGTTCCATCCGCGAGAGAACCAGGTCGAGCGCTGCCTCCAGGCTGGGGGCGGCGTTGAGTTCGTGCGCGATCTCGCGCAGCGTGTCCGATTGCTCTCGCGCAGCGCGTTCGGCGGCCAGAAGCTGCGCGTTGCCCAGCACCTGAGCGGCGGCCGTCGCTGCGTTTGCCGCCAGGCCGATCTCCTCCTCGTCGAACTCGCGTCGCTCAATCGACTCCAGACCTATGGTGCCCACCACCTCATCGCGCACGATCAGCGGCAGGATGAGCATTGAAGCCGTGCCTCTCTGCTGCTGCAGGTCGTGGACGGCCGCCATCCGCGGGTCGTTTTGCGCATCGGTTATGGCCAGGGGCGCCTTGTGCTCCAGTACATACTGCGTTGCCGGGTTGTTCTCGACCGGGATGATCATTCCCATTGCACTGGGGCGGCCCTCTTCTAGGTGCTCTGCTACCACAGTGGCCTCGGTGCGCGATTCGTTCAGGAGAGCGGCCGCCACCTGGGGAACATCGAATGCCAGTGCCAGTTCTCGACAGGTAAGAGCTAGAATGGTCTCCGGTTCGAGCGCCGTGCCGGCAGCGGTAAACACCCGGTCCAGTAGAGCCAGTTCCTGGGTCTGTTTCGCCACCTGCCGCTGGAGGCTGCGGTTCCATAGCAGGATCCCCGCGATGACGAGTGCCGCTACTATGAAAACACCGCCCGCAATCAATCCCGCCTGTCTCCAGGGAAGTTGGCTGACGATCTCCTGCCCATACCATCTGTTCAGGATGCGATCGTACTCGCCAGAGGCTTTGATGGTGGCAATGGCCTCGTTAAGTTTCTCCTGCAGTTGGGTGTTCCCCTTGGCAACCGCCATCACCCGCGGCGCAACGGGGATCGGTTCGCCGATGATTTTCAGACCCTCGTAACGCCGTCTGGCTATCACATTGAGGCCGGTGTGGCGGTTCCCCAGAAAGGCGGTCACCTGTCCATCGGCGAGAAGCTGGAGTGCATCTTCCTGGCTGTCAACGGGAACGATGAGCGCCTCTGGGGACTTTTCTCTGAGGACCAAGTGCGAGATATCCTCATTCTGCACTGCTACCGTCAAGCCCGCCAACTCAGTCAGCGTAGCCAGGCCGGTAGTACTCTCGTGCACAAAGATGGCTAGCGAGGGTTCGAGAATCGGGTCGGTGAACTCAAAGAATGGTTCTCGTTCATCCTTGGCGGACATGCAAAGAATGTCCGCCTCACCCAGCTGCAGGGCCTGGTAGGCATCCTTCCAGACCAACGGCTTCCATTCGATCTCGAATCCCCCTTCAGCCGCCAGAGCACGCATGATATCCGTGTTAAAGCCCGTGATAGTTCCGTCTTCGACGTACTCGTGAGGGGCATAGTCCTGGTCAAGGGCCACGATGACTGTCTGCTCATAATCCTGGGCAGAGGCGGCCGTCGCAAATGCCCCCCACAACGCAAGGGCGATCACGAGTCCTGCTAGGCTGCGAGACGCTCCTTCTTTCATCTGGCTCATCTCTCAGGTAGCGGGTCCCAGGCCCAATCGTCTGCGCAGTTCGAGCAAGCTCGCTACCTGCCCTGACGAGAGGGGTTCGCCTTGGCCAAGCAGACGCAGCAGCAGAACGATGTGTGCCTTGTGCTCCACCGCCTCCATTCTCATATAGGCGTCAAAAGGATCCGATCCCACCGTGATTGCGCCGTGTCGACGTAACACGATTGCGTCGTGCTGGCCAATCAGGTCGCGAATGGCCGTCACGTTCTCCAGGCTTGACGGGATGGCGTATTCAGTGGTCGGAATCGGCCCCAGTGTGATCACCGCTTCGGGAAGGAACGGCTCGTCCAGGCGGATGCCGGCAATGCTCAGTGCCACCGCTAGGGGAAGGTGAGCATGCACGACCGCGGCGACTTGCGGCCGCTGCCGATAGATCTCCAGGTGCATGGGCATCTCTGAGGTCGGCTCTAGGCCCGGAGGCGGGTTGATCGGCCGCCCATCCATGTCCGTGGTGATCAGCTCGTCCGGCCGTAGAAACCCCTTGTGCCGCCCGCTGGGAGTTGCCAGCACCCTGTCCGCCCCCAGCCGGACAGAGATATTGCCGTCGCTGGCGACGATGAAACCCTTCTGGTGCATCAATTGGCCGACGCGCACGATCTCGCCCCGGATATCGGTTCTCTGCAAGGCGGGGGCCGTGCGTCTTTCCCGCAGGGTAATGTTACGTTCGAGAGCTACCTGTCGGGCAAGAGGAGTTACGAGGGCGTCCTGGGGGATGTCGAGCCTTCCGCCCCGCGGGGTGGCCCGGACATCGGTCTCTGCTACCAACCTCCGTGAGGCGGTCGGGGGGTGCGGTGACATGATTGTGATATGTTCCTATGTTGTCAAGATTGACGCGATTATAACACCCGCTTGGGGCAGGGGCAACACTTCGCACTCCCAGACGATCCCACACGTCTCTCCCCCCTGTGTCTCCGCCCGCCCCTGGTCAGCTCTCCGCTTCTGACTATAATGAGGGTGTTGAAAAAGGGGTCGGCGACGGGAGAGAGAGGCGGGGTTGGGGCGCTTTGCGCCCCCAACCCCACCCACGCCAGCTTTCCTCACCTGCACTGCCCGCAGGCGCAAGTGTGTGCAGCAGCGGAACTGCAGAGGGGACGGCGCCTCGCTTGTTTTTCTACACTCTCTATAATCAGTGTGAGGTGACTAGATGCGATACCCTATCGTCGTTGGCAACTGGAAAATGAACCTGGGGCGCGTAAGCGAGGCGCTCGCTTTTGTCCGTCGCATTCGGCATCCTCTGAACCAGATAGAGGGGGTGGAAACGGTGCTGGGTCCGCCTTTTACCGTGCTGGCATCTCTGGCCGAGACGCTGCGCCCTCTGCGCCTCAGCCTGGCTGCACAGACGATGCACTGGGAGGATCACGGAGCGTACACTGGTGAGGTTTCTCCTGCAATGCTGGCGGAGCTCTGCCGGTACGTCATCCTGGGTCACTCGGAGCGACGAACCGGCCGTGTGTCATCCCCGATTCCAGACCCGGCGCATACCGCCGAGAGCGATGCGGCCGTCAACCGGAAGGCCCATGCTGCCGTGGCGCACGGTCTGGCCCCCATCATCTGTGTGGGAGAGGATCTGGCGCAACGCGACGCGGGCCGGACCCACCAGATCGTGGGCCGCCAGGTGCGGGCGGCGTTGGTGGATCTGACACGGCCGCAGGCCGAGCGATGCCTGGTTGCTTATGAGCCTATCTGGGCTATTGGCACCGGACAAGCGGCAACACCGGCCGACGTGAACCGGGTCATTGGCCTGACCATCCGCGGCGTCGTTGCCGAGTTGTATGGAGAGCCGG
>WSZX01000130.1 GCA_013139935.1 Ardenticatenales bacterium | reverse complement strand
GCCTGAGCAAGCCGATCAGGGCGGACACGCCGATCGCCAGAATCATCCCTTGAAACGCCGTCCAGAGGGCCTTGCGCAGTAGCTCGGCCCCCCCCAGCACCACCCCGAGCCCGATGCCCACAATGGCGGACATGAGCGGCGCGACAAGCATTGCCCCGATGATCACGGCCGGGCTGCCGAGCAAGAGTCCGAACGCAGCGATAGCGGCCGACAGGACCATCATCAGGAAAAAGTCGATTCTCGGCCGAGCCCCCCGGTAGATCGTCTTTTGCACCTGCCGCCGCTCATCCACGGACAGGGTAGGGAGAAAGTTGAACAGGCGCCACCAGGTCCAGCGCATCAGCCGGGCCGCAAGACGCGACCGGCGCCTGACAAGAGCTAAAGGCACCCCGCTCTCGGTCGCGACTCGCCGGGGAATCACCCCCAGAAGATCCGTATCGATGACCGAGGCCTGTGAAGCCCCCATCCAGACCAGATCATATCCCTTGTCGGCCTCGTCCACGATCCCCTGAATGGGCGACGAGGCCGCTATCACCTTGGCTTCCAGCCGCGGGTGGCCGGCCGCCTCTCCCAGCAGCAGGTGCAGGCGGCTCTTTCCCTCATCGAGCGCCCGTTCCGAGCAATCGGGCGGCGAGCAGACGAATAGCGCAGTCACCTGGCCATCCGATTCGTCAGCCAGGCCCAGCGCCAACTCTAGCGCGCGGCCTACGTTGGGGCCGCCCGATACGGGCACCAGAAAACGGTCCAAACGATCAAAAACGGGACCGCCCAGCACCAACACATCACACGGGGGATTCGCCAGCACGGTGTCCAGCACCGAATCGGTGTGGTCCGCGGCGGTAGCCACCCAGCGCCAACCGAGAAGCAGCAGATCGGCCCCCTTTCTGATCACCTCGCGACGGATCACCTGATCAACCGAGTTTCCGGTACGAATGACATAGCTGGCGGCAACGCCGGCCTCCTCGACCGCCTGGACCGCCCGATCGACGGCCGGCCAATTGTGGCGCTCGACGTGCCCCACATCCACGGCTTTGCGGCTGACATGAAGCACCACCACCTCGCCATCCCGGCTGGCGGCGAGGGCGGCCGCCAGCGCCCCCAACTGCGCGGCCGATTCCAGATCGGAGACCGGGAGCAAGACGCGAAACAGCGGCTGAAAATCAGTCACGCTTCTTCCCCCTGGTGTTCAGCCACCAATGGCTGCACGGCGGGCACAGCCGGTTACCGGATGGGTCGTGCTTCGACAGGCCCAGCATGATTCCTACGCGGGGCGCCCGATCCGGGTCGAGAGTTGGTCCCGCAAACTGAGGAGCATGCTCGTCAACTCGTCGAGGTCCCGGAAGGTGGCATCTGCCTGGCCGGAGGTGAGAATCTCTTCCACCAGGTCAGAGATCTGAAGCCCCCCTTTCTCGTGCCGCGCCGCCAGCCGGCGCACCTTACGCAGCCGCTCGATCATGATAAAAGACGGCCGACGAATAGCGGCCGGCGCCGATTTGGGTTGCTGCACCGCCTTGGCCTGCTGGCGTTGCAGCAGGCGCGCCTCGGCAGCCTCGAGGTTGGGCACCTTGATCAAGCGAGCCACCTCGGCACCCGGAAGATCATAGCGGGCGACCAAGGAGACGATAGTGCGTTGGCGCTCGGCGTCAGTTTCAGGAGCAGCGGAGGCGAGCGGCCGCAACTGCCCTTCGCTCAGCCCGGCTCGATCCGCCTGGTTGAGAGCATCATCCGACAACTTGAGAATCGCGAGTTGGCGCAGCAACTGGCGCTCCCCGCGGTCCATGATCTGGGCCACCGTAGGCCATTTGCCATACACCTCACCCCGCCCCAGTTCGAGAGCGACCCGATACGGGGCATAGCCAACCAGCATTCCGGTGCGCCCGTCGTCAAGATCGTCAGCGGCAGATGCGTCGTCGGCAAACATTGCGACCACGTGGTCAGTATCTCGGCCGGTGAGATGCAGCAGCAGACGAGCGATCTGGCACGCCTCCTGGACAGCGGTCAGCGGGCTGTCCTGCAGGTTTTCGGCCGCCTGGCGTTCCGGACTGGGGGTCGAGATAATCTGGACCCTGATCCGTTCAAAGGCCTCCAGCTCTTCCACGCTGACGAGCCACCAGTGGGCCCACCAACGTCGTTCGCCGGTCTCTAGCCAGTAGGCGCCCCGGCCATCTGCAAAGACGGTGATGGGGTTGACCATCTCTTGCTGCCGAATGCTGGCCGCGAGGCTGACGATCTGGGACTGGAGCAATTCAGCTTCGCGAGGGTCATCCTCCGCCAGCGCCTGCCAGGCTGCCAGCGCGCCGGGCGGGTCCAATTGCCCGATCACAAAGCCAGCCCGCACGGCCCCGGGAAGCAGGCGCCGCGCCTGGAAGGGGTCAGGTCGGATCTGGTCGATCGGCAGAGTCTGCACGGAATCGCTTCGCGAGACCTCCATTGCCTCGCTGGCGACGTCAAACAAGGCATCCAGGGATGAGGCGATCCGCCCCCGCTTTTTGCTCACGTGTTGACCTCCCTGCCCAGAACCTCGCCGATGAACCGAGCGTAGGCCAGGGCAACTTTGGACCGGGGCGAATGCTCAAAAAGGCTCACGCCCTCGCGTTGGGCATAGTCCACTACGATGCTCTCCGGAATCTGGCCGGAGAAGAGCAGCGAACCGAGCCTCTCGTGCCGCCGCAACACTGCTATGTCGCTCCGCATACCCACCAGTTGATCATTGAACCGCGTGATCAGGACGCCCAGGATGTTGAAATCAGGATGGCGGTACTCTCGCTTTTTCTGGATCAGGGTGCTGATCATGTAAGAGAGTCCCTGGATGGCGAACTGCCGCAGGTCAACCGGGACGACGGCCCACTGGCAAGCCAAAAAGACGGCCACCGAGAGCGCATCCCACTTGGGGTTGGTATCAAACAGAACATAGTCGTACTGTGTGGCGATCTCGCTAATCACGTCCGAGAGGCGATAGTCTCCGCGGGGCAAGAGGACCTGGCGCGAGGGAACCTCCTGCAGGCTGCGGTCCCCTGGAATGACATCGATGTTCGCGCTCCACAGGGAAGGTGTGATGGCGGCCGCCAACTGGTCTGCCTGGTAAAGATTGTTCTCATAGAGGCAGGAGAGGGATTTGCCGACGCCGAAATCAGCCCGCCCGGTCAACATCTGGGTCGTATTGACCTGTTGATCGGCATCGACCACCAGGATGCGCCATTGTTTGTTCTGCCGCCGGCCCACCAGGTCCAGCCCGGCCGCCAAGGTGAGCAGAGTCGTGGTCTTGCCGACGCCGCCCTTTTCGTTGAACACCGCGATCACACTAGCCATAGTGCGCTACCCCCTTGATCCGGTCCCAACATGCAGCGGGTCCAACAGATGCAGGATCCGTATACTCCGTATACCACAATCGCGCCAGCGGGAGACAAATATCCACATTGCGATTTCCAATGCAATTATTGGAAAGGGCATCCGGTGGGTCGGGCATGAAAAATGACAGAATACATTCTTTTCTATTCATATAGATCATATTATTATATATAGTGTCGCCTTGCACAACAAACGGTTCAGGCGGCACACCTTTTCCGGTTTGGGCACACATGGTGTGTCGTCCTGCACCTCATCATCGCTGCCCGGCACAGGGATCAGCCTCTTAATGCCAATTTCGATTGCGCCCTGTGTGTCGCCCTGCACCACACGTTGGTCGAACTGCATACTAGACCTGTTCCAGCAGAGCCAGCAGCGAATCCATGGGGAGTTGCTGCCACTCTTCCAGTTGGAGTTGCGCTCGCTTGAGCCAGTGGGCGTGCGCGTCTTGTAGGAGGTTGCCGAATTTGATCACCTGGCTGGGGCATAGCAGGGGAGGCTCGTTGACCACCAGCATCCGGTAGGCGAGCTGGCTTCCCTTTCCCTCTTCCCGGATGAGGGCCAGTCGCTCTTGTCGAAGCCTGTCGAACGCACCATCTTGCCAATAGGGCATACCCTCCTTGCGTCGCTTTACACCGGTAACCTTCTGGCGATTGCAGTTGAGGACGGCCGCCAGCGCGTACACAGAGGTGACCGTGTCCCGGGTGTAGGTCTGACTGCCGTCGGTCCAGTTGAGGCACTTGCAGACCCGCCAGATGGCATAGGCGACCGGGCCGATCAAGGGCTGGAGGAAGAGATCATAGTAGATCGGCGTGCGGAGGAAACCGAGCCGGGTCAACTGCTCCGAGTCCCAGGGTGGGTCAAAGAAGGGGATCGCTTCGGACGGGACCTCGGTCTGGCCGCTGGCCTGGCGGCCGGCCGCCCCTACACCGGTGGGATTAGGGATGAAGGTGGGATAGTCTTCCCCGAGAGCCTCCCACAGCCGGAGATCAAAGCCGGCCGCGAGGAGCCAGTCGAGATGCTGCTGCTGTTGGGACTGAGAAAGGCGGGCGGCCTGGGCGGGAGCCAGCAGGGGCAGCCGGCGCAGAAAGCGACCGGTGTAGATGGTGGCGCGACCGGCGGCGTGGCGTTCGACCGAAGCCAGACCGAGATCGCGCAGCGTTTTGAGAGCACCTCCCAGCCCGCGGGCGGGCTTGCCCCGGATGAGGTCGCGACTGATGCCCAGGTGCGCGGCAGATTTCTGGATGTCGAGCCGGACCCGCCGGGTAAAGCTGTCCGGTGGATTGCTCCAAAAGAGCGCCTGCATCAGCCGCCAGAAGGCGAAAGGCAGGTAGCCAAGCAAGGGTTGCCAAAAGAGTTCGACATACGATGGGGTCCGCAGCCAGCCGCGGGCGTAGAGATCAAAGTTGAGAAAGCTGAGGGCGACATCGCCGGCCTCCAGGTTCGCCGGGCCCGGGACGGGCAAGTCACCATGCGCCGGGCCTGGAACGCTGCCGGGGTCCGGCCCGTAGGCATGGGGGAGGAGGGTGGAGCGAGGTTGGAAGACGACCGGGCCCGAGAAATCGGCGGAGCGGAGAGCGTCGGTGACGTATGCGGAAAGCCGGGCCTCAATCCAGGCGCGGGCGTGTGGATTGGCCACGGTGACCACCAGCGCGCCGTCGTCAAGCGCCTGCCCGGTGCTGTTGGCGAACAGGGTGTCAAAGGTTGCCACCGGCACCACGAGCCGCAACTGAT
>WSZX01000085.1 GCA_013139935.1 Ardenticatenales bacterium | reverse complement strand
GCGCGTGAAAGCGACTCGCTTCTGTGCGTGGGGCTCGATCCTCATCCAGACCTGTTGGCGCAGCCCACGGCCGCGGCCGCGCGCGATTTCTGCTTGCGTCTGATCAGCGCTTGCGCTCCCTTCGCCTGTGCCTTTAAACCGAACAGCGCCTTTTTCGAAGCCTTTGGCGGTGAGGGAATGGATGCACTGCGGGATGTCATCTCGGCGGTTCCAGATTCCATTCCGGTCATCTTGGACGCAAAGCGGGGTGACATCTGCAGCACGGCCGAGGCCTATGAGCGTGCTGCTTTTGACACCCTGGGGGCTGATGCTCTGACGGCGAGCCCGTACCTGGGTCGGGATTCCGTGGCGCCGTTCTTGAACCGGCCGGAGCGGGGCGTCTTTGTTCTGTGCAAGACGTCCAATCCTGGCGCAGACGAGTTCCAGGCGCTGCCGGTTGGCTCTGGGGAACCTCTCTACCTTGAGGTTGCCCGCCAGGCTCAACGGTGGAGCGAGAATGATAACCTAGGGCTCGTGGTTGGTGCTACCGACCCCGAGGCATTGGAGAAGGTGCGGTCGGTGGCGCCCGATATGTGGTTCCTCGTGCCTGGGGTTGGAGCTCAAGGAGGGGACCTGGAGGCAGCGCTGACCGCTGGCTTGAGGTCAGATACGCTGGGCATGTTGGTGAGTGTTTCGCGCTCGCTGGCTACGGCGACCGATCCTGCGGCCGAGGCGCGCAGCTTGAGGGATGCGATCAATGATGTTCGGAGGCGGCTCTCCTCCCGTCGGACCGCGGGCAGCGACGCGAGACAAATCGCCTTGACTCTGCTGCGGGCGGGCTGCGTGCGCTTTGGGCAGTTTACGCTCCGGTCTGGCCAGCGATCGTCCATCTACCTGGACTTGCGCCGCCTCGCCTCCCATCCGTGGGCACTGCGTGTTGTGGCGGCTGCCTTTGTGCGGCTGCTCCGGCCTCTCGAGTTCGATCGGCTGGCGGCCATCCCTTATGCTGCGCTGCCAATAGGCACCGCGGTTGCTCTCGCGGGCGATTGGCCGCTGATCTACCCTCGCCGCGAAAAAAAGGCGCACGGCACGCGGTCGGTGATTGAGGGTGAGTACAACCCCGGCGACACCGTAGTCCTGCTTGATGATCTGATCACCACCGGTGAGAGCAAGTTCGAAACGATTCAGAAGCTAGAGTCTGCCGGCCTGCAGGTGCGCGACCTCGTGGTGTTGGTTGCTCGCGGGCAGGAGGCAAGCGAGGTAATGACGGCGGCCGGCTATTGCCTGCACGCGGCTGTGGATCTGCCGCGGCTGCTATGTGAATGGCGTGAGATGGGGGCAGTGACGCCCGAACAGTACTCAGAATCGATGGTGGATCTAGAATGACTCTCTATTCGCAATTGGCACTCCCCCTGGTATTCCGGTTGGAGCCGGAACGAGCTCACAGCATCGCCATGGGTGGGCTGATGCTGGCGGGCAAGGTACCCCTCGGGCTTCGTTTGCTGTCCGCGTGCTTGAACTATCACGACGCGAGGCTGGAAACCGAGGTACTGGGCATGTCTTTTCGGAACCCGGTTGGTCTGGCGGCAGGCTATGATAAGGATGCGACTGCCGTTCCCGAGCTGGCTGCGATGGGATTCGGGCACATTGAAGTGGGTACCGTGAGCCCGCTTCCCCAGGCGGGCAACCCATTTCCCCGCCTTTTTCGCCTTCCTGAGGATCAGGCAGTCATCAACCGGATGGGATTCCCCAATGGGGGATCTGATGCGATGTTGGCTCGATTGAGGCGGGCTCGAGAACGAGGAGTTCGCCTCCCCGTGGGCGTGAGCATCGGCAAGGGGCGGGATACTCCTATCGAATCGGCCGTTGGAGATTACTGTCGGCTGCTGCGGGAACTGCACCCCTATGCCGATTATTTTGCTGTCAACGTGAGCTCGCCCAACACTCCTGGGCTGTGCGGGCTACAAGCAAAGGTTGCACTGTTGCAGCTACTGGGCGAACTGGCCCAGGTGAGGGAGGCGGCCTGTCCCGGGACTCCCCTGCTGGTGAAAATCGCCCCTGATCTGAGTTTTCGAGAGGTTGACGATGTGCTGGACGTCATCATCTCGTGTGGCATTGACGGGATCATTGCCACCAATACGACCGTGGGTCGCGACGGGCTGAACGGCCGGCGTTCGCTCTGGAGCATGAGCGGTGGTCTCAGTGGAGCCCCATTGCGGGGAACTGCCACGGAGGTCATCCGCCACATCTACCGGCAAACACAAGGTTGCCTGCCCATCGTTGGAGTGGGCGGCGTGAACAGCGCGGAGACGGCACTGGAAAAGATCCAGGCTGGTGCTAGCCTGTTGCAGGTCTTCACTGGCCTGATCTATCAGGGACCGGGCTTGGTCGGGCTCATCAACCGGGGCCTGGCGCGGAAGCTGGATGAGTTCGGTGTGAGCAATCTGGCCCAGTTGGTTGGCACATCAAGAGGAAGGATCAAGCGGCGCAGGGTCCACCTGCCGGGTCGCATTCGCGCGCCCGACCCAGTTGGGTAGCAGGGACGCCGGCAATAGGCCGGTCTGTTGAGCGGTCGGGCTCAATGGTTGAGGGCCAGGTGGATTTCGGTTTGGACGGCCGGGTCGGACTCGCATTCCAATGCCTTTTCCAGCAGTGCTCGCGCCCGGACGTTTCCGATCTCGCCCAATGCCCAAGCTGCATGTCCGCGCAAGAGCCAGCTTGGGTCTCTGGTCAGAGCCTGGCCCAGTGACGGGACCGCATCGTCCGATCCCCAATTCCCTAGCGCCACTGCGACATTGCGTAGGAACCGATCGCGCTTGATGTGGCCGATGGCGGTTCCGGCGTAGCGAGCCTCGAACTCTTTCTCGGAGAGCCGGATCAACTCCAGCAGGGGAGGGGCGCTAGCGGATGGGTCGACACCGCGGCCGTCTGCCGGCCGGGCAAAACGGTTCCACGGACAGACTGCCTGGCAGACGTCGCAGCCGAAGATGTGGTTCTTGACCAGGGGCCGATAGTCACGGGGAATGGCGCCTCTGAGGCTGGTAGTGAAATAGGAGATGCAGCGCCTGCTGTCCAGCGTGCGGGGCTGAATCAGCGCACCGGTGGGGCAGGCTTCCAGGCAGCGAGTGCAAGTGCCGCAGTCGGGCAGCGATAGGGTGTCTCCCGGTTCCAGCGGCCCGCAGTCAGCCAGCAGCAATACGCCTAGAAAGAGCCAAGAACCGCGGCCAGGCCGGATGAGGCTGCAGTTCTTGCCGACAAAGCCCAACCCTGCGCTGAGAGCATGGTCCCGTTCCAGCAGAGGGCCGGTATCCACATAGGCCCGGCCGCGAACAATGCCGCCAACCGTACTCTTGATAAAGTCCAGCAGCGACTCTAGTCTGGACAGCATCACCTGATGGTAGTCTGGCCCCAGTGCGTAACAGGAGATCCGGCCGCGAGCCGGATCATCCGCCTCTGGCGACGGCGGTCCGGGCCAGTAGTGCATTCCGACGACAACCACCGAGTGCACCCCGGGCAGGATGACCCGCAAGTCCTGGCGGCGCGCCAGCCGGTCCGGCCTTGCCAGGTAGGCTTGATCCCCGTGGTAGCCAGCCGCGATCCAATCCAGATAGAATGGTAGATGTTCCCCAGGTTCGGCCGGAGCGATACCCACGGCGTCAAAACCCAGCTCAAGAGCCCGTGT
>WSZX01000506.1 GCA_013139935.1 Ardenticatenales bacterium | reverse complement strand
CGGGCGTGGGGGGTGGTGGACTGCCTCTGCCGCCAGCAGAAGGCGCTGGTGGGCGATCCGTGCGACCACCCGCTGGATGTCTGCATGGTCTTGAGCAAGATCCCCGGCGTCTTTGACAGCAGCCCATCGGTTCGCGGCCTGACCCGCGAGGAGGCGTTGGCCACGCTGCAACGTGCAGGGGAGGCAGGACTGGTGCACTGTGCCAACAATAGTCAGGAGGGGTTGTCGTTCCTGTGGTATATCTGCAACTGCTGCACCTGCTCCTGCGGCATCTTGCGGTCGATGGCCGACCTGGGCGTGGCGAACGTGGTCGCCCGTTCGGCCTTTGTGGTGGAGGTAGACGCCGACCTGTGCAGCGCGTGTGAATCGTGCCTAGATCGCTGTCAATTCGACGCGCTGTCTGTCGAGGAGGTCGCCCGCGTGGAGCGTCTCCGCTGTGTGGGATGCGGGCTCTGTGTCATGGCGTGTCCGAGCGACGCCCTGGTGTTGGTGCGCCGGCCGGCCGAGGAAATCAAGCCGATTCCCGTCACCGAGATGGACTGGATGAAGGAACGGGCCATTTCCCGCGGCCTGGACCTGGAGCGGGTGCTGTAGCGGTCGCCTGTTCTACCGGGGGGAGGAGCTGACGGGAAGGGCAGCTAGGGCTGCTCGACCGGATAGGCGACGATGCCCACCGCGCCAGGACCCAGTTGGGCGGTGATGGCGTTGTTGATCTGCTCCAGGAACAGTTCCTTGCACTCGAACGTGGTCTGGACTCGCCGGTAGAGTTCCTCAGCCACGTCCCGGGCGCGCACGTGCATCACGGCCGCGTTGATGATCCGGCCTTGGAAGCGCTGGCGCGCTTTTTCAAGGACGCGATCAATAGAGCGGGAGCGGGTGCGCACCTTGTCGGTCATCACCAGCATCCCCTCTTGCAGCTCGATGATCGGTTTCAATTTCAGCACCGAAGCGAACGCGGCCGCCATGGCGCCCACCCGGCCGCTCATGCGGGCGAAGTCCAGGGTGTCCAAGGTGAGGACGACGGACACGTTCTCGCGGATGAACTCTAGCCGCTTGACAATAGCATCGAGCGATGCGCCCGCCCGGCTCAGCTCGCTTGCCTCGCGACACATGAACCCAATGGCGGCCGATCCGCTCAGCGAGTTGAATGGGGTGATCTTGAACTCGCTCTTTAGCTCGCGGGCGGCCGTCATACAGGCGTTCAGAGTTCGCGAGAGCTTGTCGCTGGCATGGATGGAGAGGATCCTTTCGCCCGATCTGGCGATGCGCCGGTACAGTTCCTTGAATTGAAAGGGGGTCGGGGCGGCCGTCTTGGGAACCTCTCCCAGGTCGTTTATCAAGCGGAAGAACTGATCGGAATCCAGATCGATTCCATCCTGGTAGGATTCGTTGCCGATGTTCAGGGCGATGGGAACGACGTTGATGTCGTATTGCGATCTCCACTCAACGGGCATATCGGCCGTGCTGTCGGTCACTATGTGGATCATGGCGCCTCCCTCAGTATCCTGCTATGAGTCTGCTTCACACCTCATTATAACCCCTTGGCGTCGATTTGGGCGCGCAGAGTCAGTTTTCTGGGTCAGGGTCTTGCCTCCCTGTCGCCACGGCTGCCAAGAAACGCGACCTCGCGAGCGTAGTCTGCCTGCGGAGGCCCGATCTGCGAGAAAGTCCGGCCGGAAGTTGGCTGGCGTCCGGCGACAACGTGGCCGCCAAACTCCACGGCCGATCCCCGACAACCTTCGCCGCAGGTTGCCGATCCGGAATCGGACGCCATGCAGGCGGAGGCAGGAAGGGGCGTGGTTGCGCCCGGGGAGGGCAATGGGCGGCCGCTTGGGGTTGCGCGGGCAGCAGGGGAGGTTCCATAGGCGGCCGGGCCGGCTGCTACAGGAATAGCGGGGGAGGCAGGAGGCGAGAAGAACTGACCACTGCGGGCGATATCAGCGGCGAGTACGGTGACCTCATCCAGCAGTGACGCGGCGCTGCCCAGCCCGCCCGGCCGTGGGGACAGTCACCGCCGCTGGGTGTTGGCGACCCACAGCACTGGGCCGACTATCAAGTTAGGTCAGTATCTATTCGACCTATGGCACGCCGGATGCGCAACACCGCCGCGAACATCAACATAACGACGCCGACCAGCACCGATGCAAGACCAAAGACTCCCATTGCGAAACCTCCGCTAGATTCTCGCGAGCACTCTCTTACATCGGTGCAAGAGCCGTGCCACCTACACGATACAGGCTGCTGCGGGGAAACTCCAGGGCTTCACAGGTGGAACTGACTGACAGCGCTTTGGCCAATGTTTCCGTGGCCCGGACCGTGATCTCTCGCCCAGGGTAGCGCTCAGTGTCTGTTCCGGAGGTTGCGCAGGTTTTTCTTGGGCCGCAACAAACAACCCAGCCTACTCTGGCTGGGTCCGCAAGCGCTCATCTTCCCGACGCAATGCGGCAATCCTAGCAGCCGCCTTTTCCAACTCGCGCGCCGGTTGTAGTAGCGCCTGGAGGATCGGTCTCGGTGTTGGTTGGTCCAGTTCCGCAAGCGGGCTGCCGTCAAGATACAGCGGCCACATCAGGGCGAGCAGAGGGGTATCAAGGAAGCGCCGGTCCCGCACTCGATTTTCGTCAGAATTCCGTTTGCGCTCTGCCAGGCGACTGCAGCCTGAGTAGTTGCCATGGTCACTTGATAGAACCAGGTACGTTGGATAACCCATGGCGTGAGAGAATACGCCTTGTCTCCCCATTCCCCATATGGTAGAATATGGGCAACTTGGTGACTGTGGTGGAGTGGTTAACACGTCCGGTTGTGGCCCGGAAGACCGAGGGTTCAAGTCCCTCCAGTCACCCTCTTGAGAACCCGGCCGGTGGAACACCATTGGCCAATGCCCTGCCCGCATAGCTCAATGGATAGAGCGTCAGTCTTCGGAACTGCAGGTTGGGAGTTCGAGTCTCTCTGCGGGCGCCACGATTCCAGAAGCGTGACCGAGACCTGGTCACGCTTTTTCTTTGGCCTCGAGAGCGGCCGCCTGGTGGGGGGAAAGCTGCCGGGGGACGGCCTCCGGACCGGCTGAAAAGGCTTCCCGGATGCCGGCCGCGATCTCTTCCCAGTAGGCACGCGCAGCCGCCCACTTTTCCTCGCGGAAGCGCCGGACCCACCGATGCAGGTCGGGATCGTCCAGACCCATCTCTGCCCAGCGCTCCAGGTATTGGTGAACAATGTCCACCACTCGCTCGCTCTCCCAGAAGACAGCCTCCTCTCCCTGGAACTCGTAGATCTGTCGGGCGAGCTCGAACTGGTGCGCCTCATAATTCACGTCAATGTCATAGTGCGCCCGGATCACGTCGTCGACAATGGCCTCCACCCACTTGCGGTGAAAGCGGCAGGCGCCAGAGTTCTCGCTGAACAGTTCATAGACCATCCGGTGGACATTTCTCCAACCCAGCTTGCGCGGAGAGATGAAATCCACTCCATAGTAGCAAAAGTACTTGCCCATTATGGGCATGGGGCTGAACATTCCCGGCACCCAGTATTGATTGGGCGCCAGCCCTCCGTTGTCACCGTGAGGAATGTAGGCTGCGCGATCGACGGTCCGGGTACCATACGTGGCATCCAGCCAGCGGGCGGCCGATCGCATCCCTCCCCGGAACGGCGCTCCGGCCGGACTGAATAGGATCATGTCCACAATGGCTTCCGCATAATCCGCATTGCGGGCCGAATCCTCAACCACATCAAAAGCCTCACCGCCAGTGGCAAAGTGAAAGCACAGCG
>WSZX01000356.1 GCA_013139935.1 Ardenticatenales bacterium | reverse complement strand
CCGACGTCCTGTACGAGAACCTCAACGATGGCGATGCCGACAATGACCCCACCATCATCAGCCTGCGTTCGGCCGACGATTACGCCAAGGGGCACCTCCCCGGCGCGATTCGCATGGATATCAAGACCCTCTTTGCTGCCGAGGGGCTCGCCGCGATCCCGCCCGATAGAACCGTGGTGTTCGTCTGCTATACCGGCCAGTCGGCCAGCCAGGCCACTTCGGCTCTCAACATGCTGGGCTATGACGCCTTTGCGCTAAAGTTCGGCATGTCAGCCTGGACGAGCGACCCTGAGGTCTTTGTCAAACGGTTCGACCCCGACGCCCACACCTTTGACTATACCATTGACCTGGATGCGCACGAGCCGGGCGGCCCCTACCAGATGCCCGAACCGCTGGTTGACGCTGTACAAGCGGCGCCCCAGCCAATCCCCGAACCCACCTCCCCCCCTGTGGCCGACGCGCCGGTGACGACCGTCGCCTACAACTGCGTATCCTGCCACACGGACCAGGACACCCTGGAAACGCTAGCCGTAGACAAGGAGGTAAAATCGGACCAAACTTCCGGTGAGGGCTGAGGGGGAGAGCTGCCTCCGTTGGAGGCATGGGAAAAGGTTTACATTGGAGACGCAGACTTTTTGGCCTCGATCCACAACTGGCAGACTTGCATCAGTTGTCACGGCGGTGTGGATGGAGAGAATGAGAAAGAGCTGGCCCACGAAGGCATAGTGCGTGACCCAACCAGCGATCCTGACAAAGCGTGCGCGGGTTGCCACAGCGCCGAGGTCGAGATGGCGTCCACCGGCCTGCATCAATCTCTCGCCGGCTATTACACCATCCTGGACCAGCGCGGCGCCGACTTTAGCGATCCTCACATGCAAGAGGGATTCGATAATCACTGTTCCACCTGCCACGCATCTTGTGGTCAGTGCCATATCAGCCGGCCGAGTTTCACCGGCGGTGGGTTGCTCTCCGATCATAAGGTCAAAGAGTTTGCTTCCATGAGTAATACCTGTATGGCCTGCCACGGCGCTCGGGTAGCAAACGAGTACAAAGGCCTCAATGAAGGAGTGCCGGGGAGTGTTCACTGGCTGGAAGAGGGCATGCCCTGCTATGAGTGCCACGAGATCGATGAGTTCCACGGCCAGGGCCTCGAGACCGAGAACTCCCACCGCTATGACGGCCCGCCATCACCCGACTGTGCGGGCTGCCATGCCGAAGCGACTCCTGGGGAAAGCAGTCGACTGGAGCACAACCTCCACTGGAACAAGGTGTCCTGCAATGTCTGTCACGTATCCGGGCCATACAAGAACTGCTATGACTGTCACGTGGCGCTGGATGACAGTGAACTGCCCTACTTTGAAACCGCCGACAGCCAGATGCAGTTCAAGATCGGCCGCAACCCATTGCAGAGCGAGGAGCGGCCGTGGGAGTACGTGCTGCTGCGCCACATTCCGGTCACCCCGGATACCTTTGCATTCTATGGCGACGAGTTGATGCCCGAGTTTGACAACGTACCCACCTGGAAGTACGCCACGCCGCACAATATCCAGCGTGTCACGCCTCAGAACGCGGCTTGTGACAACTGCCACGGCAATGCGGAAATGTTTCTGACGGCCGATGACGTGGATCCAGCCGAACAGGAGGCCAACGCCAGGGTCATCGTGGAGGAGGTACCCCCCACTGTAACCATGCACATCGTTCCTGAGGAATACGACCCCCAGGCATGTATTGACTGTCACCCGAATGCAGCAGAAAGGGATTGGGGGTTGTCGAATGACAACGTTCATACCCTCTACCACCTGGTCGAGCCGGCCGGCGAGGCGATTGTCTGTGAGGATTGCCACTCGCCGGGAGGTAGTTTCGATTGGGCGGCCGCTGGCTATAGCGCCGAGGAGTCGGCCAAGTATGTGTGGGCAGAGTACCCGGACATCAAAGAGCGTGTGGACCCCACCTCCCATCCCCTGTGGATGCTGGGGATAGGGCTGGTCATCGCCCTGGCGGCCGGGGCGCCCCTGGCGCTGCGGCGTAAACAGGACGAGTAGGCACAGAGAGAGAGGCTTTTGATGACAGAAAAACGGAACTTGTTATCCCGGCGGGATTGGCTCAAGCTGGTTGGAGCGGCCGGGGCCGGCGCGCTAGCGCTCGGCGCCCCGGAGACCACATTCGCCTCCGGCGCGGGCGATACAGCAAATGCGGCCGCGATGCTCTTGGACGCGACCCGGTGCGTGGGCTGCAAGGCCTGCGAGGTGGCCTGCAAGGAATGGAACGACCTGCCGCCTGAAAATGAACCGCCCACGGACACCACCGCCTACACCTGGACGCTCATCAAGCAGTACCAGGAAGGAATCATGCAATCCTTCCGCAAGGTTCAATGCCTGCACTGCCTGCATCCAGCATGCGTCTCCGTTTGCACCGTAGGCGCGCTGCGCAAGACCGAGAAAGGGCCGGTGGTCTATGACGCCGGCAAGTGCATCGGCTGTCGTTACTGCCAATACGGCTGCCCCTATGGTATCCCCAAGTTCCAGTGGGACGTTCCACTGGGACTGATTGGCAAATGCACCTTCTGCGCCGATCGCCTGACCGAGGGACAGATTCCAGCGTGCGCCGAGGTGTGCCCGGTAGAGGCCATCACCTTTGGCACGCGGGCTGAGCTATTGCAGGAGGCTCACGACCGCATCCAGCAACACCCCGGCCGCTACGTGGACCACGTCTATGGCGAAATGGAAGGAGGAGGAACCTCTGTTCTTGCGCTTTCGGCCGTTCCCTTTGAAAAACTAGGGCTTCCAGTCCTCGGATCAGAGCCGTTGACGCAGGGCAGCGTCAACGTGATGAACACCACCCCCGTCGTCGCTACCATGGCCCTGGCGATATTCAGCGGGATCTACTGGTTCGGCAATAACCTTACGGAAGGAAACGAGGAAGCGTCATGACGATCGCTGCAATGAAAATAAAGAAACCTTCCCTCACAGGCCTGATAACCCTTGGGATTCTGGGGGCGCTCACACTCCTGGGGATTGGAACTGGAATTTACCGCCTGTTCGCCGGTCTGGGCGCTACCACCAATCTGTCAGACGCTTATCCATGGGGGCTGTGGATTGGCTTTGACTTTTCCCTCATCGCCTTTTCCGGCGGCGCGTTCACGCTTTGTGGACTGATCGTCATCTTTAGCCAGCACCGGTGCAAAGCAATCGAACGTCTGGTGGTGCTCACCGGTTGGCTGGGGTACATGTCGGTGCTGGTGATTCTGCTGGTGGACCTGGGGCGGCCGGACCGCTTTTACCACTTTCTCATCTACTTTAATCACCACTCTCCCCTGTTTGAGATCTGCTGGTGCATTCTGCTCTACACCACCGTCTTGACGCTAGAGTTTGCCCCGGCATTTTTTGAAGGGCTCCGAAAGCCCAAGATCGCCCACGCGATCCACCGCTTTGTGGTTCCGATTTCCATCATCGGAGTCACGCTCTCCATGCTGCATCAATCCACCCTCGGCACTCTCTACCTGGCCATGCCAACCACGCTGCACACGCTGTGGCACAGCGCCATGTTGCCTCTGTTCTTCCTCATCTCCTCCGTTGGCATGGGACTCTCTACAGTTATCCTGGCAACGCTGGTGGGCTATAAGGTATTTGGCCGCAAGCTGTCGAAAGAGACAATGAGCGTTCTGGGCAGCATGGGCAAGGCCTCCATCTTTGTTTGGGGAATCTACCTGTTGCTCAAGCTGCAAGACCTGCTCATGGCCGGGCAGTTGGGACAAGCCTTTACCTTTGACCCGCAGAGCGTCTGGTTCCTGGCCGAGTTGGTTGTCGGCGTGCTGCTCCCCATCATCTTGTTCGCGCGGCCTCAGGTGCGCAAGAGCCAGTGGGGACTGCTGGCGGCTGCGGTGCTGGTCACCCTGGGAACCGTTCTCAACCGCTTCAACACGGTACTCGTGGGTCAAAAGGTGGTAGAAGGAGCCAGCTATACCCCACACTGGATGGAGATTGCGGTTCAGGTCGGTGTAATGGCGGGCGTCATCCTGGCCTGGTATTTGGCCGCGAGCCTATTGCCGATCTTTGATGAAGATCGCCTGGCGCTGGCTGCAGAGTCCGACGCCACCGCCGGGATTTCATAAGCCAGATCATCCGCCTTGGTCAGACTGGTCGACGGAGTTCGTACTCTGCGGTCCCAATGCTGTTTGAGAATGTGGCGCTCCGGTTCATCTGACAGCGCGTGCTCTCACACCCTCGGTTGCTGGATTCGAAAAAACAGACAGAATGCCGTTCCCCCGGCAGTTCCGCGCCGAGAAAGGGAAACCCGCAGGTGGGATTGCCCCCGCCCGGCGAGCGGCTTTTTGTGCACCCCCTCGACTTGACTAGGTCGAGAAAATGGGTTATATTGTCTGTCGTAGGATGTTGCAGGTTATGTTTCGGATGACAAGAACACCCCGCCCAGGCTTGCTCGCTGAGCGGTTTTCTTTTGCACCTGGAACAGACAATGCTGCACGTGTTTTTTTGTTCAGGGCGAAAG
>WSZX01000126.1 GCA_013139935.1 Ardenticatenales bacterium | reverse complement strand
CATTGGCTTCCGGGATGATCATGACAATACACTCAAAGCAGCCACAGGCAGTCATCGGATTCTCCATGATGGAGTACATGGTCACATCCTCCACCGTCCCGTGGCTGGCCTTGCGGGTGAATTCGGTGGAGCCCGTCCAGTACCCCTTCACCGGGTCAATACACGTTCCCTTGGGGATGGGCTGGTTGGGGCCGGTGGGGTTGATCTGGTAGCTGGCCTTGCAATCCAACCAGTTGTATGCGCCGCAGAGGCCCAGGCGTTGGGGGGTCACCACACACACGTGGTTGGGGGCAAAGGACTGGCACAGGGTGCAGGAGTAGAAATCATCCACCGCCTCATCGGTGAGATCGGCCAAGCGGCGGTTGCGATAGTCGTACGCCTTGCGGGCGGTGGTCAACCACTCGGCCACCAGCTTGGGTTCAGTGTAGATCGTGACCTCTATCTTGTCCACGATGGCGCCAAAATCGGCATGGAAGCGAGCCATGAGGATCTCGCCAAAGTGGTTGACGTCAAAGCCCTTGTCGGCCGCGTTCTTGCTGACGCGGATCCAGGTAATGTCACGCTGGCCGATATGCTGAATGCCAGAGGCGCCATTGATAAAGTAGTGTACCTGTCGCTCAAGCACCGGCTCGAAATCCATCTGCATCTTTCGGCCGGCCACGCTAATGACGATCGCCAGATCCATCGCTCCTTTCTCGGGAACATCCTCAAAGCCAGCTCCGGCGATTTCGATCTTGCCGTCTTCGACCTTGTCCATTTCGGTCATATAGAGGTACTCAAAGGCTCGACTGTACTTTCCGCCGAACTCGATGCGCATGTCGTTCTTGCGCACCACCTCACCTTCAAAGGCCGATCCATAGGGGACGGGGACAGGCACTTCAGTGATCTGTATCTTGACGCCACGTACTTCAATGGCCTTCTGCACAATCTTCTTCGCCCGTTCCAGGTCGTCGTCGGCCTCAATCTCGTCAAAGGGCATCGAGATAACGTGCTCATACCGGGTGACGCCGGTGGGTAGGATTTCCGGAATTACAGTGTCGGCGATGACCGGGAAGCCATAGCTGATTGCACCGGCCGCGGCCGCGTACTTTAGGTCGTCGACTTCTCCCAACGCCAGTACAAAGGCAAAGACGCGGAACTTGTTGTAGAGCAAGATGTCGCGCGGCTGCCCGCCCTTCATGCCGCCAAAGGTGAGGGCCGAGCGGGTGGCAAACCCAAGCGCATAGATCGCAGAGATGGAGTCAGTGCCAAAGGGGACGATGTAGGTATCGTACCCCATATCCACTCCCTCTTCCTGCAACTGGTGAATAATGCTCCGACCGTTGACGTTGCCGGAGAGAAAAATGAGAATGTTGCGCTGCTGGAGCTCGCGAATGATCTGAACCGCTACTTTGTTAGACTTGGCACAGCCGACGATGGCGGCAAAGCCAGGCATCCGGCCATCCACCAACTGGATGCCCCAGCTACGGAGCTGGATGTCGTCGATGGGTCCGTTGAGATGCCCCTCCTCCAGATGGGGGTACTCGGTGGCACCGCCCATCTCAAAGCCGGGCCAGAGTTCCGGCTGGACACCGTTGACAAAGCGCACGCCCTCAATCGCCTCGGCTGCCAGCAGGGTTGCCACTCCGGCATCCAGCGTCTCGCCCAGGTACGGTTTCCAGAGGGAGGCCAAGGGAACCGGATGCAGCAACGACTTGGCCCGCTCAAGCACGGGAACCAGGTCGCCCAGGGTCTCGACTTCTCTCCCCGTCAGTCCCAGGATGGTGGGCAGATAGTAGGCGGTGTTTGGGAACGCCACCGGGGTTTCTGGCCCCTTTGCCGCAATGGCTTTGGTGAGCATCTCATCCGCTTCACGGACGAGACCGGTCGCGCCCCTGAGCGCGCGGGTTGCAATGTATCTACTCATAGTTCACTCCTCTACTGGCTTGGTGCTTGTTCAGAAACAACTTGGTCCTTTTGTGACCGCTCTACCCGTGAATCACCATTCAAAACGGGAAGTTATTCCTTAACAAGTGCTTATAGCGCCGCCACCGGCAGCCCATAAACTGCGCCTATCTTCTCCTCAAGTGGCAGCGCCTCCAGTTCGCCTATCCGCCAATCACCACTGGCGCCAAATCTGTCTGGCTTGTACTCGGCCAGCTTGAGGGCCACTCGTGTCTTGTCAATGTGCTCCAGGCTCTTGGCTACTATGTCCCGCCAGTCCTCATAGAACTCGAGTTTTCCGCCCACCTTGGACTCCCAGCCAGCGCTGATGAGTTGCGTCACTTGCTCGCTGGCAGACACGGGCGACCCAACCCCAAAGAGAACGTATACCCCGCTGGCGACGCAGTAGGTTCCTATGGAGATCGCCTTCTCCGACATCCACTCCGGGCAGATGCCTACAGCCGGCAGGTCATCAATGTCCTCACCCAGGCCGCCCTCGGTAGCCACCTGGGTCAGCACCGTCAGGATGCGGCTATTGTCCACGCAGGACCCCAGGTGGATCACCGGCGGGACGCCAATGGTCTCACAGACCTCCTTGAGGCCAGAGCCCGCATTTTCCATCATCTCGGGCGAGAGGTAGCTGTATTTGGCGGCCACATGAGCCGCGCAGCCGGTAACAACAACCAGCACGTCGTTCGCAATCAACTCGCGTATGATATTGCTGGTAGCGTCGTCATGCGTGACTTGGGCATTGCTACAGCCCACGACGCCGGCCGCCCCCCGAATCCGCCCCGATATGATCGCATCGTTGAGCGGTCGGAAGGAACCGCGAAGCTCGCCACCCTGCATGTAATTCAGGTACTCGTGCGAAAAGCCCGCGACCAGCCCCTCCTTGACGGCCGGGATGTCCATCTTGCCGCGATCGGGAAAGTTGTCGATCGCCCGCCGCACGATCTTCTTGGCCGTGCTCAGCGCCTCGTGCTCGCCGAACTCAATGTGGATGGCTCCCGGGATCTTGCCCTTGGGGGAGGTGGTGATCAGCTCGGTGTGATAATCCTGCGTCAGTTCACCCAATGACTGCATGATGCACTGCACGTCCACGATCATCGCTTCAACAGAGCCGGTGATGATCGCCAGCTCCTGCGACAGGTAGTTGCCTGCCGGCGGAATGCCGTGGCGCATCAGCACCTCGATAGAGGTACAGCAGAGGCCAGCCAGATTGATCCCGTTGGCTCCTTGTGACTTTGCGTATTCGATCAGCTCGGGGTCCAGGGACGCAACGACGATCATTTCGGAGAGCGTCGGTTCGTGGCCGTGAACGATGATATTCACCTCATCATCCTTGAGCACGC
>WSZX01000262.1 GCA_013139935.1 Ardenticatenales bacterium | reverse complement strand
CCATTCAGGGCGTCCACCTCTAGCCCCGAATCGTCAGCCAGCGTCAACCGGATCCCGTGGGATCGGCCGGCGCGGAGATAGGTCTCCGCCTTGAGCACAGCGTTTTCGTGGTAGGTCGCTCCGCTTTCGCTCACTTTCAGGTCGATGCCAACGCCGGCCGGGCTGATGCAGGTGACAGGTATCCCGGCGAGCAGTTCATCGTACTCGCGGACCTTGCCGGGGTTACCGGTGGCGATAAGAAGATGCATTCTTTCTGACTCTGCCGTAGGTCTCAACACAGCTCAGCGTCGGTTGCCGGTGCGGATTATACACACTGAGCAGACTCTAACAAGGAGAGCGTGGAAACAGAGCCCGTCGTGAGCGGGAGAGAGATGCAACGGCAAGCCGCTCATTCCCCACCGGAATGCCGACGGCCGCTTGACTTATACCCATGCGCCTGTAGAATTCGGGCAGGCAAACCGAGTACATAGGGTGTTGAAAAAGGGACTGCGGCGACGGGAGAGAGAGGCAGGGGTGGGGTTGGGGCACAACGTGCCCCCTTCGCCACCCCTGCCGGCTTTCCTCACCTGCGCTGCCCGCAGGCGCAAGTGTGTGCAGCAGCGGAACTGCAGAGGAAACGGCATCTTGTCTCTCTTTCGACACCCTCAGTACATTTGTTGGGAAGGAGACTGTTCCCGGGAGATGAGAGAAGGATGAAAGGATTGATTCTTGCGGGTGGCAAAGGAACTCGCCTCTATCCGCTGACGTTCACCAGCGCAAAGCAACTCATCCCGGTGGCGAACAAGCCGGTCTTGTTCCGGGTCATCGAGGCAGTCCACGAGGCGGGGATAGAGGACATTGGGATTGTGGTGGGCGACACGGCCGAAGAGATCAAGCAGGCGGTGGGACGCGGCAACCGATGGGGGGTCAACATCACCTATATCCACCAGGAGAATCCTCTGGGACTGGCTCATGCGGTCAAGGTTTCACGCGATTTCTTGGGTGACGAACGCTTTGTGATGTTTCTGGGAGACAATGTCATCCAGGGCGGAATCAGTTCGCTCATCACCGAGTTTGCCGGGAGTGAATGGAACTGCGAGATCGTGCTCACCCGAGTAGAGCACCCAGAGCAGTATGGCGTGGCGGAGCTGAGTGACGACGGAAGAATTCTGCAACTGATCGAAAAGCCCCAAGAGCCTCCCAGCGATCTGGCTCTGGTGGGCATCTACATGTTCGACAGCACGGTCTTTGAGGCGGTGGAAGCGATCAAACCGTCCTGGCGCGGCGAACTCGAGATCACCGACGCCATCCAATGGTTGGTCAGCGCCGGCTATAAGGTGTTTCCATATGTCCACCGGGGTTGGTGGATCGACACCGGTCGGCCGGGCGACATGCTGGATGCGAACAGCATGGTGCTGGAAGAGTTGGAGCATAAGGTTGAGGGGTACGTTGATCGGGATTCGCAGGTAGCGCACAATGTGACTATTGAGCGGGGGGCCGAGATCATCAACAGTGTCGTTCGTGGCCCGACCATTATCGGCCGCAAGGCTCGCATCATCAACAGCTATGTGGGCCCATACGCCTCTATCTCTCACCATGTCGAGATCGTCAACAGCGAGATCGAGCGCTCCATTGTCCTGGAGCACAGCCGGATTACCGACATCCCCGCCCGGATTCAGGACAGCCTGATCGGGCGAGAGGTGATCATTGAGCGTTCGCCCATGAAACCCAAAGCCCACAAGCTCACCCTGGGCGACCATAGCCACGTTGGCATTCTGAATGGTGCAGCATGAAGCGATTGATGATCACCGGTGGGGCTGGTTTCATCGGGTCCAATTTCACCCGCTATCTACTGGAGCGTTATCCGGACTATACGGTGCTGGTGTACGACAAGCTCACCTATGCCGGCAACATGGATAACCTGGGGGATCTGGCCGAGCGGTTCGCGGGCCGTTACGCTTTTCTGCAGGCGGATATCTGCGATGCGTCAGCAGTGGACGACGCTATTCAGTCGCATCGGATCGATGCCATTGTGAACTTTGCGGCCGAGACCCACGTGGATCGTTCCATCATGGACCCGGACGCCTTTATCCAGACCGATGTCTATGGCACCTATGTCCTGCTGGAAGCGACCCGCAAGTTCGAGCTTGGGCGCTACCATCAGATCTCCACCGATGAAGTGTATGGCCATGTTCCCGTTGGCTCTTCGAGAGAGACCGATGCTATTGCCCCGCGCAGCCCCTATGCCGCCAGCAAAGCCTCCGGCGATCTCCTGGTGAATGCCTACCATGTTACGTACAATCTGCCGGTCACCATGACCCGGGGCGCCAACAACATTGGGCCATATCAATACCCGGAGAAGGTGGTGCCCCTCTTTGTCACCAATGCGATTGACAATGAACCTTTACCGTTGTACGGAGACGGTCTCCAGATGCGGGATTACCAGTATGTGGTGGACCACTGTGAGGCGATCGATCTGGTGTTGCAGAGAGGGGAGATTGGGGAGGTGTACAACGTTGGCACCGGCAGCGAGATGCCCAATATCGAGATGACGCGGCTGATCCTGGAGATACTGGGCAAGCCCGAGAGCCTTGTCCGGCACGTGCCGGACCGGGAAGGACACGACCGGCGCTACAGCCTGGACGTCAGCAAGATCCGGGCGCTCGGATGGGAGCCTGACCACAGTTGCGCCGAAGCAATAGAGTTGACGACGCGCTGGTACGTGGAGAACGAATGGTGGTGGCGCAAGATCAAATCGGGCGAGTACAAGCAGTATTATCAGCGCCAGTATGGCTGGCGCCTCGCCCAGGCTGGACAGGACAACCGTCAAGCTTGACGGGTCAGGCAGTACCCCAAAGACTGACCCCGTAGACAATCAGCGTCAAGGTGGCCTCGGTCACCGCTTCCATGCAGTAAAAGAGTACGTTCGATGGTGCGTGCCGTTTCCGCACCCGGGGGGCATTACTTGCTCCGCTGCCTTCTCCTCTATTGCGGCAAGACACCCAGCCATGAGCAGCACACACGGCTACGGGATGGCGACCTCGGCCGGCAGGATCACCCGTCCGTCCGGGACCGGGTGTCCCTCAGCATCAACGGCCGGCAGGCGCGACGATTGCTCCCCTGCCATCCGGTACAATCCTACCGCGAGTCGGTACCGTCCGGCCGGGACGCCGGCCAATGAAAGCGTCACTTGATCTTCCACCACCTCGTCCTCTGCCCAGCGCGATGTCGGATAGCTGTTTGCACGCGGCGCGGCGTCGCTCTGCACAGCGATTTCCTCTGTGGCGGGATCGAACAGATGGACAAAGACAATCAAATCCGCAGCCGGGGCGTCCAACGCGCGCCAAACCAGGGTCAGATCGATCGCCTCGATAGTCTGTGCCAGATTGATGCCCTCCAGTCGGATCAGATTGCCGAACTCTACCCCGACGGGAGTCTCTACCTCTGGCAGCACAAAGCTGCGCGGCCGCTCCTTGATGTTGATGGTGGTCGCGTCCCAGGGCAACCCCAGACGGCGTCCGTCCTGTGGGTCAACCAATGTCAATCGCAACACATAGCTCTCAGGAGGGATGCGCGGGTCTGTCGACACCTGCAGCCGGCCGAGGACAAGACTCCCAGCCGGCCATCCGGTCGGGTCCGATCCTGGCACGGGCTCTCCGCTCCCAGAGGCGGCGACGCTCCCGTCGCCTCCAATCAACTCCCATCGAATGAACAGCGGCGCACCTGGCTCTTCCAGCGCTGCCCAACCAACAGTGA
>WSZX01000045.1 GCA_013139935.1 Ardenticatenales bacterium | reverse complement strand
TGAGGGCCTATGCACAGCAAGACCCGCTGGTGGCATTTCGAAAAGAGGCCCACGAGATGTATACCGCTCTGCTGGCGCAGATTCGACACGATGTAGTGAATCAGGCATTGCGGCCGATTGCATTCCGGATGGTGGCTGCCCCGCAGCCGCGTCGCCAGTTGGCCACCAACCTGGATGGAGGGCCGGCCCGGAGGCGAACCGTCCGTAGAGCAAAGCAGGCCGTGGGAAGAAATGAGCCTTGTCCGTGTGGCAGCGGAAAAAAGTACAAGAATTGCTGCATGCGCAAAGACCCTGGGAACTTGCAGCCGGCCGCAGTCAAGCAAGCGGGCCCGGCCAGGCGGCCCCGCAGACGAAGGCGAAGACACTAGACCATTGAGGTACTGAACCATGACGAACGAGCGTGTGAAGACCGGAATTGGGGAGTTGGACGCCATGTTGGCGGGTGGCTTTTTGCCGGAGACGGCCAATCTGGTCGAGGGCGCTCCAGGAACGGGCAAGACCACCTTGGGGCTCCAGTTCATCTACAACGGCATCACTCTTTATGACGAGGCGGGTCTGGTTTTTACGTTCGACGAGCATCCCGATCAGTATTACAAAGACGCGCTCGGCTACGGCTGGGATTTGCGTTCCCTGGAAGTCGCCGGTAAGCTCCGCATAGTCATGATCCACCCGGAAACCTCCATGGCCGAGCTGGAGCGTGCCAGCGGCATGATTCAGGAAGCACGTGTAAAGCGTGCGCTAGTGGATTCTGTTTCTAACTTTCGCCGTCTGTCGGCAACTCCCCCCGATCTGCGGCACGCCATGTACCACTATGTCACCGGCCTCAAGAGAGAAGGCCTGACCACGATCTTGACCCAGGAAAGCGACCAACTGCTTGGTTCAGGTTCGCAGGTCGACGATGAGTTTGCTTATCTGGTCGATTCCTACATATTGCTCCGCTATGTCGAGATGGATAGCGTCATGAAGAAGGCATTGCTGGTGCTCAAGCTGCGCGGCAGTGACCATGCCAAGGACATCCGCCAGTTTGAGATCACCGGCAGTGGCATTGAGGTTCGCTCCAAGTTTGAGGGTCACGAAGGCATCATGAGTGGTACCCCTTGGCGGATGGCTGACTCCTTTGCGGAGGCGTTTGTTAGCAAGCGCCGGGGATCCAGTTCGTGATTGCAGGCACAATTATCCTTTCACTCTATGTCGGGTGTGCGATCGCCGCTGTGCAGATCCTGCTCTTCCTGATTGCGCGGTTCTACCGGCGGATGACAGGGGAATGCACGCGGCCTGGGCTCTTTCTGGTCTCCGCGGCTTTGCTTCTCGCCGGCGACCTGATCTATGTCTCCCAGGCACCGCAGTTGGCCGGAAACACGGTGGCCGACGTCTTCTTGCTGGCTGGCGGAGCTGTGTTGGTTGGCAGTGGTTACCCTTTGCTGAGAGCAATGACTAGAGGGAGCTGATGGAGACGTTTACCGGAGTACTCGGCCTGGCCGGTCTGGCGGCCGTAGGATTCACGTTGCATGTCTGTGCCGTTCTGAGTGCGCGGTTAGGCGCTGTTGCCAGGATGCGGCCCTGGTATCGCCTTTTCTGGGTGGGCATTGGCTCGTGCCTCCTGGCAATGGGGGGACGATTGGCTATCGTTGCCGGCCTGGTCGAAAACGGGGACGCCGGTTTCCCGCTGTTGATCGTCATCTTGCCTTTGAGTATTGGCCTGACGGCCAGCCTTGCCGCCGCTTGGTTCTACTGGAGATGGCTTTTTCGCGAGTGAGCGGTTGGAGTAGCGAGTGTCCGAACTGCGCCAAGCACTAAAGTCGTGGCCCAAGATCGATCTTCACCGGCACCTTGAAGGATCGCTGCGACTGGAAACCCTGTCGGATATTGCCCGGGAACACGGGGTTGATCTGCCCGGATATGAAGTAGAGACGATTCGGCCGTATGTCCAGGTCACCAGCGAGCCCCACACCTACCGTCATTTCTTGGCAAAGTTTGGCGTCCTCCGCCATTTCTACAAGACACGTCAAGTCGTCGAGCGCGTGACCTATGAAGCAATCGCCGACGCCGCTGACGACAATATCCGGTACCTGGAATTGCGCTTCACGCCCTCAGCTCTCTCCACAGTGGGAGGGTTCTCGCTGGAGGAGGTGACAAGTTGGGTCATCCAATCGGTCCGCCGGGCCGAGTCCGACCATGACATCCGCGTGGGCTTGATCATGAGCATGAACCGCCATGAAGACCTCTCGGTTGGTCAGCAGATCGCGGAACTGGCCATCAGCAATCAGGGCGAGATCGTGGGGTTAGATCTGGCCGGTGACGAGGTTGCCTTTTCCACCCGCCAGTTTGCTCCCTTGTTTCAGAGGGCCAAGGATGCGGGGCTTGGGATCACGGTCCATGCTGGCGAGTGGACCGGCTCGGAGAACATCATCGAGTCCATCACCCATCTCCACGCGGAGCGGATCGGCCACGGAGTACGGGCCATCGAAGACGCTAGAGTCATACGCTTCATCAAGAACCGGAACATCGTGCTGGAGATATGCCCCACCAGCAACTTCCAGAGCGGTGTGTTCTCCAGCCTCAAGCAGCACCCGCTATCTGATCTGCTGGATCTAGGGCTGCCGATCACCATCAATACCGACGATCCGAGTGTGAGTGATATCGAGCTGACAGATGAGTATTGTCTGGCCGTAAGCCAGTTGGGTCTGTCGCTGGACGGACTCAAGCATACCATTCTCACTGCCGTTGGCGCAGCCTTTCTGCCTGTGGGGGAGAAGGAAGAGTTGGCCAACTGGTTTCAACAGGAATTAGCCGTGTTTGGTGTCTAGCTGGATCACGAGGAAGGAGATTGTTATGGCATCTGACTTGAGGGGCATGCTGCGGATTTCAGAGTCTCAGTTGGCTGAGGTCAACTCTCTGTTGCTGGACCCTAATTGCCGCGTGGTGAACGACTTTATGGCTGTTGTCTCCAAGTACGGCACACCGGAGGAGATCAATCGCAAGGCAGCTCGGGCCCGCGATCTTGCGAGCCTGATGGGGCGCTTGAGGGAGGTTGGATCTCCATATGTGGCTGATCTTGAATGGCTGACTGAACAGCGGGACAAGGATGCGTTTATCAGCGTGGCTGATTACCGGCGCCGGGTGCTGGGGGCGGAGGCGGATAGTATGACCTTCTCCGATGATTTCGCCGTTACCCTGGAGATTAGCGCCCTGCAGTACTTTCCCTACCTCATCACAGAGGCCCGTAAAGCGATTGCAGATAGGGAATTGATGCCCGGCCGCTACATTCGCGTGCGCAAGATGAAGGAGCAAGAGGAGGACAATGACATCCTGGCGGTGGCGGCCGCCATGCAGATTGTTGGCGCCAGTTATGTGGAGACACTGGACACCAAGGGGACCGATGGCTCCAATGTCCACCTGGGCGGCCCAGAGACCATCACGGGTTACTTTGGCGGAGTGGGACAGCCCAACGACCATGCGCTACGCTGGCTGGACGAATTCCTTTACTACTATACCAACTATGGCATCAAGCAGGTGCTAAACCTCAACCCTGGAACGGTGCTGCTGGCATATTTCCTTCACAAGATTGGGATTGACAACGAGTTCAAGATATCGGTTTACATGGGCAATGACAATCCGTACGCGGCGCTTTGGACGTTGATTGGTGCGCGGCTCTTTGGGCGGCCGGACGGCACCACGTCACTGATTGGCTTCAACTGGAGTAATTCGGTCAACAACGAGACCATGGAGATCACGGCTGAGGTGCGCAAGGCCCTCAATCTGGAAGATGTGGTACGCTTTGAGCATCACATCGTAGAGACGTACAAGAGCATTGTTATCCAGCCCTACAATCGTCGTGATGAATTGATCGAGCTGGCTGACCATGTGGCGAACATCTCAGCCAAGCACGAGGGAGGCGATCCGGAAATCGAGATCACTCGTGAGTACCCGTCTGACATCCTCGATTACTTTCGTGACAAGAGTGAGGTGATCGAATCGGGAGTAGCCACGTTCTTGGAGCGCAACTATATGGACAAGCATGATGCGCTCAACCGAACCGCCTGGGCGCTGACCGAGAACGGGCTCTCCTTCGTGGCGGCGCGGAATCTTCACAAGTAGATTGTGAAAGCGGATCGGAAACGAGGCCTGGAGCCGGCGCTTGTCCCTCGTTTGTGATTCCCGCAGTCGATGGTAGGAGAATATGCCCAAGATAGCTGTGACAGGAAAAGGAGGGGTGGGCAAAACCACCCTCGCAAGCCTACTGGCCTTGATCTATGCGGAAAAGGGAGCCAATGTACTGGCGGTTGATGTGGACCCGGCTCCTTGCCTGGCCGACGCGCTCGGTTTTCCACCCGAATTGACGGCCGACCTGGTGCCCATTGCACAGATGGACGACCTCATCCTCGAGCGTACCGGGGCTGAACCGGGCACCAGCGGTGGGTTATTCAGACTGAACCCGCGCGTGGATGATCTTCCGGATCGCTATAGTGTGACTCATCGTGGCATCCGGCTGCTCGAGTTGGGGGCGGTCGAGGTAGGTGGCAGCGGGTGCATCTGCCCGGAAAGCGCCATGCTTAAGGCGCTGATCACGCACCTCGTCTTTTACCGGGATGATCTGTTGATCATGGACATGTATGCCGGTGTAGAGCACCTGGGGCGGGCCACCGCTGGGATGGTGGATGCGATGCTCGTTGTTGCCGAGCCGGGCAAGAGAAGCCTGGGAACAGCTCGGCTGATTGCCAAGCTGGCACGGGACATTGGCATCAAAAACCTCTTTCTGGTAGGGAACAAGATGCGTGGCGAGGAGGACGTAGAGTTTCTGCTGGGCAACAACCCGGGTCTGCCCGTGTTGGGCACGCTGCCTGCCGCCCCGGCTGCAGTTGAGGCGGATATTAGTGGGATCCCAGTGTATGATGCGGTGCCGGAAATGGCGGCCGCCGCACGCGATATGGTCTTGGAACTCGAACGCGTCGCCCGCGTGGCGCAATGAATGACTAATCTGGTTTAGACTGTAAGAGGGAGACGGCACCGTGGACAACTTGACCGAGCATTTTGTAGAGCTGATCCGCAGGGCGGCAACTGATCTGCCGGCCGATGTGGAGGTCGCACTGATCGTGGCCGGGGAAAGCGAAGAGCCGGGATCGGCGGCCAAAGGTGCGTTGGAGACGATCCTGCGGAACGTAGCGCTGGCACGAGAGCAGTCTACTCCCGTCTGCCAGGACACCGGCACTCCCATCTTTGAGGTCTACCACCCGGTGGGTGTTTCCACGCGCGAGATTGCCCAGTGCGCCCGGAACGCTTGCGCTGTGGCCACCGAGCGCTCATACTTGCGACCCAACGCGGTGGATAGCCTGACCGGCAAGAACAGCGGGGATAACACCGGGATTGGTTTCCCCACGCTGCATTTCAACGAGTGGGATGAGGAGACCATCAAGGTCCAACTCTTGCTCAAGGGGGGTGGCAGCGAAAACGTCGGTGCCCAGTACAAGCTGCCGGACGGCCGGCTCAAGGCCGGCCGCGATTTGGAGGGGGTTCGGAGGGTCGTGCTAGATGCCATTTACCAGGCACAGGGCAAGGGGTGCGCTCCAGGGATTCTGGGGGTGACCATCGGCGGCGACCGCGGTTCTGGGTATGTCAGAGCGAAGCAAGCCCTCCTCCGCCGTCTTGATGAACCCAACCCTGACCCAGCGCTGGATGCCTTTGAGAGGCAATTGCTGAGTGACCTCAATCGTCTACAGATCGGCCCGATGGGGTTTGGCGGACGAACAACCGCCTTGGGTGTCAAGGTGGCGGTACAGCATCGGCTGCCTGCCTGCTACTTTGTCTCGGTGGCATACATGTGTTGGGCATGCCGGCGCGCGACGTTGGTCGTTCGCGGCAACAAAGCCAGTTACGAGTAATGGGAAGGATGAGATGATTCACGAGTTGACGTTCCCGATCTATGACGACGAAATCACCGCTCTGCACGTGGGCGATCAGGTGAGCCTAAACGGGGTGATGACCACGGCGCGCGATACCGCCCACAAGTTCCTGGTGGAAACCTACATCCGAACCGATGAACCCAAGCAGGAACTGGAGCTCTATGAGGAACTGAAAGAGATCCTGGGTGGCGGCGGCATATACCATTGCGGGCCGGTGGTGGCGCAGAATGAGGATGGTTCATGGCGTTTTGTGGCCGCCGGACCGACCACCAGCATCCGCGAGGAGGTGTACGAGCCGGAGGTCATCCGACACTTTAACGTCAAGGCGGTCATCGGCAAAGGGGGGATGGGCCCGAATACACTGCGGGCGAACCAGGAACAGAAAGCCGTTTACCTCAGCGCTATCGGAGGGGCCGCTTCTCTGATTGCTGATGCTGTCAAGGAAGTGGTGGCGGTCTACAAGAAGGACGAGTTTGGCGTGCCGGAGGCGTTTTGGGTCATCCGAGTGGAGGGCTTTCCGGCCGTGGTGACCATGGATGCCCACGGCCGGAGCATCCACGATGACGTGGAGGCGGAGAGCAAGAAGCAGTTGACCGGATTGATTGGATAGGCGGCTTCTCCCTGTCAGGATTTGCAGTCATCCGCTCCGAGTGAGAGGGCCGACCTCAGGTCTCTGACGATGGCTGGCACGCATTCTGCACCTTCCGAGGGTGTGGGAAAAGAGCCTGCTTCACGGGACGAGAGAGATAACGAGGAATGAAAAAGCCGGTAGAAAAGGCCAGGCATCCGTTTCTTAGTTGGCTTCAGATCCTGATCATCTTTGGGATGGTCATTGCATTGGCGCTAGCTGTGGGGCCGAACTCGAGGCCGCAGGCCGGCCGGCCGCGGGCGGCCCAGGAAGAGAGGCTGGCGGCGCTGGTCGAGACGGAAGCCTTGCGCGGCCAGCAACTCAGAATCACGCTAACCTATGTCAACAGCGATGACTATGTGGCCGACTATGCGAGGAATGAGGGGGGGATGATCCTGCCGGGCGAGAAGCGAGTGGTGCCGTTGCCCCACCCACTTCCGTTGACACCCACGCCGATGCCAACTCCGATTCCCGCTCTCTCGGTTCCCACCTCGCCCTGGCAGGCATGGTGGATTCTCTTCTTTGATTCTCCGCCGCCGGGCAGGTGACCGGCTCTGCCAAGAGCGGCAACCGGCTGGCGCTGCAGGTAGCGGTTGCCACTCTGGCCAGACTCACCATCAACATCGGCCACCGGATGGTCTATCCCTTTTTGCCGGCCATCGCCCGCGGGCTGAACATCTCCCTCCAGACGGCCGGTGTGCTGATGACGGCTCGCGCGGCCGTTGGTCTCGTCGCTCCGTTCTTTGGGCCTGCCTCGGACCGCTGGGGTCGTCGCCGTATGATGGTAGCAGGGCTTGCGATCTTTATCGGAGGCGCCGCCTTTGTCGTTGTATTCCCTCGCTACCCGGTCGTGGCCGTTGGCTTTGTGCTCCTTGGCCTGTCCAAAGTCATCTTTGATCCGAGCCTCCATGCCTATCTGGCCGACCGGGTCCCCTATCGCCGGCGCGGCCGAGCTATCGCCTTCACGGAGCTTGCTTGGGGGGGCGCAATCCTGGTGGGCGCGCCGGCAATGGGGTGGATCATTGCGCAATCGGGATGGTCGGCCCCTTTCGCGGCGCTGGTTGGAATGGGGCTGATCGGGCTGATCGGGCTCCTGGGGGCGCTGCCCAGGGATGCCCGCCCGCCCGGTGATCTGGCGCCAGCGCCTTCATTCTGGCTGGCGTTTCGGCTCGTGCTGGGGAACCGGGCGGCCGTGGCAGTGCTCGCCATCACCTGCCTGGTGATGGTGGCCAACGAGCTTTTGTTCCTTATCTTTGGAACGTGGATGGAATCTAGTTTCGGCCTTTCGATCACTCGGCTGGGTTTGGCTACAGCCGTCATCGGAATTGCTGAGCTAATTGGCGAGATCGGCGTGGGAGGGTTGGTTGATCGGCTGGGAAAGCGCCGGTCCGTTGCCATCGGGTTGGGGCTCACAGCGGCCGGATACGTGGCTTTGGCGATGAACTCGTCAGACCTTGGGGCGGCCCTGATCTGGTTGTTTGCGCTTTTCATCTGTTTTGAGTTCATGATTGTCGCGACCATCCCGCTGGTGACCGAACTTGTCCCGGCCGCGCGCGGGACGATGCTGTCGCTGAACCTGGCTTCCTCATCCCTCGGCCGGGCGATAGGAGCTTTGATCGCTCCTTCTCTCTGGATGATGGGTGGGATGCTCTGGAACGGATTGGCGGCCGGAGCGATCACACTCTGCGCGCTAGGCCTGCTGCTACGATACATCCACGAAGGCTAGGGCTGCCGGCCGCACGAAGGTCACGAACACGACGACCAGGCAGATCGGACCCCGGTTCCGACAAGAGTCGGCCCTGACCAACGGTTGCCACTCGCTGCGCAGCGTTGCTGGCTATCTCTCTCCCGATATAGTATAATCCTTGCGATACGGTCAATCGACTCCCGGAGAGGAAGTACATGTTTGTTTGGATGGTGGCGGCCTTTGTCCTGTTCCTCGGGCCACTGGCTTTTCTGCATGAGCTGGGACACTTTTGGGCTGCTAAGAGGTCCGGCATCTCGGTGGAGGAATTCGGCTTTGGGCTGGGTCCCAGGCTGGCGACCCTTTTTGTGCGTGACGGCACTCGGTATACGATCCGTGCCATTCCCTTTGCCGCCTTTGTGAGGTTGGCTGGCGAAGAGGAGGGCAGCACGGCGGGCGGCCTGATGAACGCTCCCCGTTCAGCGCGCCTTGTCGTCGCAGCCGCCGGCCCGGCGATCAACATCGCTGCAGCTTTGATACTGTTCTGGATTGCTTATCTGTTTGGCC
>WSZX01000263.1 GCA_013139935.1 Ardenticatenales bacterium | reverse complement strand
CAAGGTGGATGCTGGCGTTGCAGATGGAGCCGTTTCTGCCCATTCCAAAGTGCTGCCCGCCTACTCGTTTGGTGTAGGTGACACTGAGCGGTACGTAATTCGCCCACTGGGGTGTCTGGACGCTGAACGGGATCGAGAGGTCGAGCATCTCGGCCGAGGCCATCACCTGGAAGAATTCATTCTCGTCCATTCCATCCGGAGCCTGCAACGCACAGACGCGGGACCATGCCGTTTCGACCTCCATGTACGGAATAGGATGAATCATGATCCACGCCCGCTGGTTGCTCAGCTTGCCAATGTGGCCCACAATGGACTCGGCCAATAGCAGATGCGCCTTGGGCATCGCGATGTGAGTCAGCTCATAGTACTCATCCGGAGGGAACATCTCGTCCCACGTCTTGCCGTATTCAGCCACCAATTTGGCTTCGGCTTTCTTGAACTCGTTCTCGTGCATTCGACGGATGGGGGTGTTCATAGGGTGCTCGGCGCAGCCGCAGTCAACACCGATCACCTTGAGTTTCATGTCCAGAGCCCACTTGAAGAAATCGGGCGACGGGCCAGGGTGTCGCACCAGGAATCCAAATTCCTTGGACTCGACGCCGCCTTGGGCGTCCTCGTTGTAAACGTCTGGTTGATCCCACGAGTATCTGTGATAGCCCGTGTTGATGATCAGAATATCCCCCTCCTTGACGGTCGCCCTTTCCATGATCATCTCGGGGGTGTAGAAACCATAATCGGACACCGCGTCAGAAACATCTACTACCACGCCGGGCCCACAGAGATCGGTCAGCGGGATATCTGCAATCGCCCTCCCCCCGGAGTGAAAGGCGGTTTCACCAACCAGGTGAGTGCCTACTGTGTTGCTCCAGTTCAATAGCTGGCCATTCGCACCCAGGCCGCCGCCATAGGCTCCGGTGACCCGCTTGAAAAAGTGTATCTCCAGGGACTTTTCGCCCGGCCACGGCGGCGTAAAGATGCTGCACACCTGGGTCAGGTCGTACAGCTTGGCAGAAGCCATGATCTTGATGAATTCCTCGCGATCCATGCAATCCTCTCTCTCGTCTGCGATCAAGGTGGATGGGGTATCGAGCATAGACTACTTTCTGCTCCTGACCCCTTGTTTGCCAATGCAAAGTACTTGTTCAGAAACAACTTGATCCTTTTGTGACCGCTCTACCCGTGAATCACCATTCAAAGCGGGAAGTTATTCCTTAACAAGTGCTAAAAAACAGGTGCTAAACCCCGTACTCCTCGGCAAACGCCAACAGCGCCTGCTCGAACATTGCCATCGGCGGCCGCACCAGACCGGCGCCCACCTGGCCCACGCCGGCGTTCTTGTGGGCAATACCGGTGTTGACGCGCGGCGTGATCCCCTTCTCCACTACCTTTCGCACGTCGATTCCCGTCGGCGTGCCCCGAAAATCGAGTGGCGGAATGGTAAAGAACCTGTGTTCCGTGTAACAGATTTCGTACATCTCCAGAGTCGCGTCAATGGCGTCTTGAGGTTTCCCGCTGACGAATGTGACAATCGCCGGCGCGCTGGCCATCGCAAAACCACCTATGCCGGCGGTTTCGGTGATGGTGCTGTCACCTATGTCGCCGCTGGCGTCCTCGGCCGTGAAACCGGGAAAGTAGAGGCCGTCCGGCACCGCGACCGGGGCGGTGAACCAACGGTCACCCAACCCACTAACCCGAATGCCAAAGTCAGTGCCGTTTCGGGCCATCACGCTAACGATCGTGCTGCCCTCGACCCCGTGGGCGGCGTCCACCATCGCTTTGCAGGCAGCCATGACCGGGTTCAGCACGCTCAGGGCATTGTCGCCCATAGAGCGCAACACCTCCGCAGCAACCGAGCCGCTTGGAGCAACCTGGGCCACCAAAGGCGCCAGGATCTTGGTGAACAGCAGAGAGCCAGCCTTGTTGCGATTGTGCCCCTCATCCCCCATGTGCAGGGCTTCAGCCAGTAGGGCGCGGATGTCAATCCCGCCGCTGGCTTTGATTGCATCGGCCAAAACCGGGGCCATGACATCCTCCATCCAGCGCAGGCGGCTCAACACCTCTTCGCTGTAGGCGCCGTACCGCAGCACCTTGCCGTACCCCTCATTCAGATTGGAGAATGACTTGTTGCCATGCGTCTGGTTTTCGAGTATGTAGACCGACATGGAAGGCGAGATGAGGCCAGCCATCGGTCCGACAGCGTCGTGATGGTGGCAGGGCTCTAGTTGGATATCACCTGATTCGACCAGGGCTCGGGCTTCCGCCTCGTCTTTCACTCTCCCCTCAAATAGGAGAGCGCCGGTGATCGCGCCCCTCATCGGCCCAGAGGCTCGTGCCCAGCTAATGGGAGGGCCGGCGTGCAGCAGCAGGTTGTCGCGCATGCCAGGGACCACCTCACGAGCCTTTCCCAGTCCAATCAGCACCGGCCGGGCCTCCATCATTCGCTCGGTTGCTTCCGCATTGGCCTTTTCGATGTCCAAGGCAATCATCCTCCAGCTATGAATCGCTAATCAGTATAGGCGTTTTCCAAGCTCGAATTGGGAGCGCGCTTTCTCCAGCATCCCCTCATAGACCGGCAAGTTGCGGTCCTGCAGATGATCGAAAACCTGTGGGCTCTTGCTGCCCCAGGTCACGTGCCGGAGCGGGTCAGGATCGAGCCTGGCGGCGATGATCTCCTCACCGCCCCGGGCCTGGGCCAACCGCCAGGCAATGGGGTTCACAATCATGCTGTGGCCAAAGTAGTGGCTGCCGCCAGCATCCGGCCCCACTGAGTTGGTGGCGACCATGTAGACATGGTTGTCATAGGCCCGCGCCGCGTTGGTGATGTGCCAGATGTCAAAGCTGCGCAAAAGGGCGGACGGCCGGGCAATGACCTGGGCGCCCTTGACCGCCAGTAAACGCGACAGTTCCGGAAAATCACCATCGTAGCAGATGATCAGCCCAATGGGGCCCAACTCTGTCTCAAAGACATCGGCCCGGTTGCCTGCCGTTACCCAACCGCCACAATCCTGCCGTTCCAGCGGGAAAGGATGGGTTTTGTCATAGATGCCGATGACCTGGCCCTCCGGGCCGATCAGAATGGCCGAATTGTAGACGACTCCCCTTTCCGGACCGCGCCGGTAGGAAGGCCACACCACGTGAACGCCCAACGATTTGGCCGCTGCCTGGACCTCGCGGGTGATGCGGCCCGGGACCTCGTCCACCAGGTCCCAGAGATCGTTTGCATCCAGGCCGGTTACAAAGCTGGTAGTCACCGTCTCTGGAAAGACAACCAAGTCGGCCTCGTATTCATTGACTGCATTTTCCAGCCAGACGATTCCCTTGTCGACGTTGGCCTGCACGTCATTGGGTGTGACTGCAATCTGCACGCATGCAGCGACAAACTCCTTCATCACGGTTCCTCTTGGTGTGGCGCATGGCGGCTGTCGTGGTGTCTACCCTTTCATACGCTCCAGAATCGCCATCAATCTCTCGTTGCCACCGGCCGGCGGGCGCCAGTCCACCTGAATCGCCTGGGCGCCTTGGGCCACCAGGCTTTCGGCGAACGATCCGAGTCCAACGTTGACGG
>WSZX01000111.1 GCA_013139935.1 Ardenticatenales bacterium | reverse complement strand
CCGTGTTCGCCCGGCCGAAAGAGCCCCAAGACCTCTCGGTCAGAAAGCACGGCCGAAACCGGATAAACACCGCCCGAGAGCGCCTTGCCGATGATGACCACATCCGCCCTGACATCCTCGTGCTGGTGAGCGAACAGCTGGCCAGTCCTTCCCAGGCCCGTCTGAATCTCATCGGCCATGAAGAGAACCTCCCGCTCGCGACAAAGGCCGGCCACCGCCTTGAGATAGCCGTCTGGCGGAATCACCACGCCGCCCTCACCCTGGATCGGTTCCACGATTAAGGCCACCGTATTGGGCGTGACCGCAGCCCTGAGGGCCTCAATGTCACCGAAATCCACCAGCCTAAACCCGGGAGTAAAGGGGCCATAGTCCCTCCGGTACTGTTCCGCCGAAGAAAAGCTAACGATAGTGATGGTCCGGCCGTGGAAGTTGCCGTTGCAGGCAATGATCTCGGCCTGGTTGGCCGGGACGCCCTTGGTCTGATATCCCCACTTGCGCGCGACCTTGAGTGCAGTCTCTACCGCCTCCGTGCCGGTGTTCATAGGTAGGGCCATCTCATAGCCGGTCAGTTCGCAGAGTTCCTTCTCAAAGAGGCCCAACTGTGAATTGCGAAACGCGCGTGAGGTGAGCGTGACATTGTCCGCCTGTTCCTTCAGCGCCCGGATGATCCGCGGGTGGCAATGGCCCTGGTTGACGGCCGAGTAGGCGCTCAGGCAATCCAGGTAGCGTTTCCCCTCCACGTCATACACCCAGACCCCTTCAGCCCGGTCGATGACCACATCCAGCGGGCGATAATTGTGCGCACCGTACCGATCCTCAAGCGCAATCAATTGCTGCGAGTTCATCTCCTACTCCTTGGTCGATTCTGGACCAATGGCTGCCCACCAACAGATGGCAATCGATCACATTCTGGCGACCATAGCGTTGGTACGAGGTTCGGACAGGCAGGCCCAACCGGAGAAAGACAGAGGGGCGTGCACGCCTCCCATACTCCCTCGTCCTGGCCAACTGGATTGACGGCGTCCGGCCTCTTGTCTGAAGCTCGATTCTGATAGCAGGATTCTTGCCGCAATGGTTGAGGGCGGCAAATGCCATCAGTACCGGCAGCAGCAGATAAATGTCACCACTTTTCAGCAAGTTGCGATATAATGAGGCATTGGTATCCACGGTTCGAGGAGGCGCCATGTCGAGACAAGATGAGAAAGCGGAGGAGAAGCGGTTCGAAAAGGAAGAAGAGGAAAAGCACAGGGGAGAGAAGGACTGGCGCCGCGATTCGTTGGGCGGCGCCATTTGGGCGCTCATCCTGATTTGGGCTGGAGTGACCCTGCTGGCCGTGACGATGAACCTCGCCGACTGGCTCGACTGGGGCAGTGTGTGGGGCGTGATCATGATCGGGGCTGCGCTGCTGTTGACAGCCGAGATCGCCATACGCCTGCTGGTCCCATCCTATGCCCAACCGCTCGGCGGCCGGATCATCCTCGCGGCCATCTTGGCCTTTTCAGGAATCAGCAACGTTACCGGCCTGGAACTGTGGCCCCTGATTCTCATTGCCCTGGGGCTATCCATCCTGATCAGAGGTTTCAGCAGCAGGCGACGGTAACGGTTCTCGGGTCCCTCTGGTCCTACAACCGGTCGAATTCCCACATCACCAGTGCCTCCCACCAGTATTGCAGGCGGGTGAGGAATCTATCGCGGCCGATGCAACGATAGTATGGTGGCTGAAAGGCACGAACCAGATCACCGATCTTGTAGCGTGGGAAGATGGGAGTGGAAATGACCATGCTCCCGGTTTCTCCCGGCCGCATATCGTGCAGCATCTTGACCCCCTCTCCTGTCTCTACCTCAAAGAAAAACAGGTCATAATTGGGGACCCAGGCCCGCTGTTTGTCCATTTGCTGGCCAAACATCCCCTCGGTAGCCCCATAGATCTCGACAATGTCAACTGGTCCGTACATGGCCCGAAGCCTGGGGGCGTACTTTGTATTGATGCCGGGCACGCTTCCCAGCGTCATGACCTCAATCTGCCACAGGTCTTTGGGGTAGACCCCGTGCGCCCGCCGAAGGTACCGGCCAAAGGCCACCGCGGTCGGCGCAACGCCCCCCACGAAGGTTATGTTCTCCCCCTTTCCCAGTTCATATGCCAATTCAAAGCGCCGCTCCCAATCGGCAATGGCCTTGCCCCCGCCGAGCGCATCAATCTCTTCCTGCGTCGGAATGGACCGAATCAGGGATGACGTGGTATGCTTGAGATAGATGCCCGAGCTATACCCGTACTCTAGCTCGTCCTCGCCCACCTTCAGTGTCCCCACCACCGAAGGAAAGTTGAGATTGATGTTCGCGCCCTGCAGTATGTGCACCTTCCGCGTGCCAAGGACGTAATTCATCAACGCCCGGCCGGCGCTGGCGCGCATACGCATATCGGTGGGAGTCATCGGGATGAACTTGGACTCCCCCTTGCTGGTGCCACGGGTGATCGCCCAGGCGAGTGGGCTTTCGTACAACAGTGCACCACACCCGCCCTCCATCGCCTGCTGAATGAGCGGCCAATACCCCTCATACGTGGTAGCCGGGAAAGCACGCCGGAATTCGTCCAGGGTCTCCACCTCGGGTGCGCCACGCTGTACGCCATACTCGGTCCTGGCATAGCCTCCAAGCAACCGCCGCAGGACGCCTTCCTGTGCGCCGGCCGGATCCTCCAGTGCCTGGTGCCACAGTAGCAGGTACTGCGTCAGCATGTAGGTCAAGGCTTCCGGAGTGAATGATTCCATGCACACCTCGTCTATTGGTCAGCGGAACTGGGTGAGAGCGCGCCGAATCTCACCCGATGTCACAAGTCTACCCAGGGTGCTTGACCAAGGCAAACTCGGCTGTTGGCCTTCGGACATGAATTCGGACAAAACCAGCCTTGTCGGTACAGACGGCATATTGGAGAGGGAGTGTGGATCGCAAGGTGACCCGCACTCTCCCCCTTTTCACTATCGTGGCCGCCCAGACGCATCAACGACGAGGAGCTCATGCCCGAGTGTCCGAACAAGCCTCCGAACCTCAGAAGCGTGCCGTACGCGTTCGGCCGGGGCGGGTGTGGCCGGCGCAGACGGGACGAACGGGGACGGGGACAAACAGTTGCCGGCCGCGGAGAGACGATGTATAAATGGCTGCATGAGACGATCCGAGCGCGCGGCCAGGCAGCCTCGTCACGGGCCAACAGTGGGCCGACGCCGCACCAGGAAAGCGATTCGCCCTTCTGACGCGCTGGACTGGGCTCTCAAGATTGCCACCGGGCAGAAATGCCGCCCCCTGGAACAGACCATGACCATCAAGCCGGCCGAACGCGACGCACACCGCCGCTTGAGTGGAGCACGGTACCCGTCAGCGCCCTCCAATCAGGTACACCCTGCCCCCAAAGACCCGCCAGGGGAAAAGCGGCCGGGCTTTGCGCTGGGGTGCCTGGTGGTGATCAACAGGCTGGCTGTCATCGCTCTGGCTCTGGCCTTCATTGGCGGCGTCATTTATACTGTCCCCAGGAGCACTCTTTCTGGTCTGCGCGGCCCGGGTATCGGTTATCTCACGATAGCAGATACGTTTGACCATATCCAAGGGGACGACTATCGTTGGGAAATCAGCCTGGGAACAGATAGCGAATCCGCATATACTGGTCTCGTCCGGCACATATCAGCCATCCGAATTGGCAAACTGCGCATCCTGACCCACGACATTCTGGTCACGTCGGGGGATTTGCCGATCCGGCAATCGTGAGCACCAACGTCAGCAACCACCGGTATCGCTGGGCCGCGGAGGGCACAGCCTCTCCGCAGGGCACGATTAACCTGCTACACACCGTGCCCGCCAACGACGAGGTTTACCGCCAGCTGGATGAAATCGAGTCGGGGGACGATGTCCCCATCATTGGGCAGGAGATCCTGAGAATCAATGTGTTCGATCTGAACGAGAATTCCAAGGGCGATTGGCGCGACCAGGGATGCAACACACTTCTGGTCCACTCGGTGGCCCTCTCACAAAGATAAATTTCCTGTAAATTCCGGGCGCAAGACCTTGACACGTCTCACGCAATGCCTTTAAAATTAGGCACAGACGCTCACTCGAGAAAGGCTGCCGCGAAGCATAATGGAATACAAGGACTATTACAAGATACTAGGTGTCGATAGAACAGCCAGCGAGGAGGTAATCAAGCGCACCTACCGCAAGCTGGCGCGCCAACTCCACCCAGATGTCAACCCCGGTGACGAGGCGGCCGAATCTCGTTTCAAGGACATCAACGAAGCATACCAGGTCTTGGGAGACCCCGAGAAACGGGCCAAGTATGACCGTCTGGGTTCAAGCTGGAACCGGTGGCAGCAGGCAGGTCATGATCCAGGCAGCTATGATTGGTCACAATGGCACTCGCCGGGCGGCGCCCGCGATGGTCGCGCACGGATTCACGTTTCCGATCTGGATGACCTCTTGGGTGGCGGGATGGGCGGCTTTTCGAGCTTCTTTGACGCCCTCTTTGGCGGAGCCGCGCCAGGAGCGCGCCGTGCCCGCCCGCACAACCGCCCGACGCGGGGGCGAGACATGGAACAACCCGTCGAAATCAGCCTGGAAGAAGCATACAGTGGCACTATGCGAACTCTGGATCGCAGTGGCGACCGGATGCAAGCCAGAATCCCGCCTGGAGCTAGCACTGGCACCAAAGTCCGGCTGGCCGGGCAGGGCGCCCCTAATGCAGCAGGCGTACCGGGCGATCTGTACCTGAGGATATCGGTCAAGCCCCACCCGCGCATCCAACGGAAGGGAGATGATCTGCACGTCGAGACACCGGTGGACCTTTACACAGCCGTACTGGGCGGGGAAGCGAGTGTCGAGACCATGGACGGAACCGTCCAACTCAAGATCCCGGCCGGCACGCAGAGCGGTCAGGTCTTCCGCCTGCGCGGAAAGGGGATGCCCAACCTGCGTCAGAAAGACAGATTCGGAGACCTGTACGCAAAAGTGCTGCTCCAGATCCCCAAAGAGCTATCAGACAGTGAAAAGAAGCTATTCCAAAAATTGGCCGCTTTGCGCAAGAGGTAATCCATGAGACAACCGCGTCGCTCACATCCAATCCGCTGGGTCGGCTTGACACTTGCCCTTCTCACCTTCTCGGCTATCGGCTGCTTGAGTCCTGTTGCTACTACCGCAATCCCAGCACCTCCTACACCCACCACAAGGGTCGAAGCTCAACCCACAGCGCCGACCACTCTGCGCACCGCCATCGAGCCAGATGCAGAAGAGGCGCTCCTGATCGACCTCTACAACCGAGTCAACCCATCAGTCGTCCACATCCGCATCTATTCCGCCGGTTTCATGCTTGGCAGCGGTTCCGGCTTTCTGGTTGACAATGAGAACCACATCGTGACCAACAATCACGTCGTTCGAGAAGCGGACGAGATGGAGATCGTCTTCTGGGACGGCACCCGCGTTCGTGGACGGGTGATTGGGTCTGACCTGGACGCGGACGTGGCCGTCTTGGAGGTCGACACGGTTCCAGAGGGGGTCGCGCCGCTGGAATTCGGAGATTCGGACGAGGTGCAAGTGGGGCAACGGGTGATCGCCATCGGCAACCCGTTCGGATTCCAGGGCACCATGACGGTTGGCATAGTCAGCGGAGTAGGGCGCCGGCTCGACTCGCAGCGCGAACAGAACCTGGGCGGCGGCAACTATACCAATCCGGATATCATCCAGACCGACGCAGCCATCAACCCCGGGAACTCGGGCGGGCCGTTGTTTGATTCGGCCGGGCGGGTCCTTGGTGTGAACACTGCGATCCGCTCCTCCTCGGGGACAAGTTCAGGTGTCGGCTTTGCCGCTCCGATCAACACCATCAGGAAACTGCTTCCCGCTCTGATCCGCGATGGGCATTACACCTATCCCTGGATGGGGATCAGCGGCATGCAGGAGATCGACCTGTTCACCATGGAGGAGTTCGACCTAGCCCAGAGCAAGGGGGTCTATGTCACGACGGTAACAACAGGGGGGCCGGCCGACGAGGCGGGTGTGCGCGCTGCAGATCAGGCAACTGGCAAGGGAGGAGACCTGATTACTGCAATCGACAACCGTTCGCTGGTCGACTTTGGGGACCTGGTGAGCTACCTGGTAGCACACACTGATCCAGGCCAGACAATCGAGCTGACCATCATTCGTGATGGGCGCTCGATTCAACTGCCTTTGGTGCTGGGAGAGCGCCCTTGAAACTAGCACTTGGCCGCCCAATTCCGGCCGTGCTCGTGTTCGCCTGCCTGGCGATAGGAGGAATGGCGTGCAACGTGAGCATGCCATCCACCCCACCTCCGCCGCCTCCGATAGTCGTCATCGCCACCCCCACCCCGTTGCCTCCTCAGACGATACAGGAAATCGACGTCGCCGAGCAGCGGATTATCAACGTGTATGAACGGGTCAGCCCCTCCGTTGTTCACATCACCAGCCGTTCCGAGGTTTTTGATTTCTGGAGAGGAGCTGTGCCCCGAGAAGGGAGTGGCTCGGGTTTTGTGCTGAATAAAGACGGCAACATCGTCACCAACTATCACGTCATCGAAGATGCGCAGGAGATAGAAGTGCTGCTGGCCGATGGTTCCGCCTACTCGGCAGATCTGATCGGCGCAGATCCTTACAATGACTTGGCGGTTGTCCATATCAACGCACCGAGTGACCTGTTGGTGGCAGTAGAGATTGGCAGTGCGGCCGGCTTGCGAGTGGGCCAGCGGGTCATTGCAATCGGCAATCCGTTCGGCCTGGACTGGACGCTGACCACCGGGGTGGTAAGCGCCCTCGGCCGGACCATAGAAACAGAGAACGGCCAAGCTTTGGGCGAGGTGATACAAACCGACGCTGCCATCAACCCTGGAAACTCGGGTGGGCCGTTGCTGGATACGACCGGCCGTTTGGTGGGTGTCAACACCGCCATTCGCTCCCCCAGCGGCGGATCGGTGGGGATTGGCTTTGCCATCCCAGCAGAGACGGTTCAAAGGGTGGTTCCAGAGCTGATAACCAGGGGTTATTACCCCCACCCCTGGATCGGCATATCCACCTACGAGCTCTCTTACGAACTCAAACCGTCAGAATCGGGACCAGAACATGGACTGCTCGTGGTGGAGATCACGCCGGGCGGACCAGCCGACCAGGCCGGTCTGCAAGCAGCCGAGTCGCAGCGTGAAGGCCGCCGGGTCGTCTTTAGCGGGGGGGATATTGTCATTGCCGCCGATGACAAAGTAATCAAGACGCGAGACCAACTGACGATCTTTCTGGAGAACAACAAACGAATAGGCGATACGGTTGTCCTGTCCATCATACGCGATGATGAAACCCTGAGCATCCCGCTGGAGATCCGGGAACGACCGCGCTGATAATGATGGTGGGGCACGTTGTGTAACACGAAATGCATCAATCGACTGTTCCTGACCCATTAATGGAGGTGCTATGATCAGCGAGAAGGAGCTACAAGAACTGGCAGCTTATGGACAGACAGACACGCCTGTCGTCAGCCTATACCTCAACGTTGACCCAAAACAGATAACTACGGATGGATACAGGCTTCGGCTCCGTGGCCTACTCAAGGAAGCATACCGGCCCGAGGTGGCGCAAGACCTGGATGCGATCGAGAAATTCATTGAACACGAGTACGATTGGGGCGGGCGGGGACTCGTTCTGTTCTCCAGCCAGCCGGTTGATTTCTGGAAGGCGTATTCGCTTGCCGTGCCGGTTAACCGCAGCCGGTTGGAAATCGGCCGCCGGCCAGTTATCCGACCACTGGTACACCTGCTGGACGTCTACGGGAGCTTTGCTGTGGTCATCGCAGACCGCCAGGGTGCGCGCCTCTTTAGCTTCCACCTGGGGCAACTAGTGGAAACCGAAGAGTTCCTGGGCGAGGAAATCCGACGGCTCAAGAAAGGAGGGGGATCATCGCGGGGCGGCGCAAGCCGCAGCGGAGGCAGGGGCGGTTCACAGCGCGAGCGCGAAGTGGCGGCCCAGAACTTGCGCAATGCAGCCGAGGCGACGGTGACCTTTTTCGAGCAAAGAAGCCTCAAACACCTGCTGATTGCCGGTACCGATGAGACGGTAGCGCAACTCCGCGAACTGCTTCCCAAACATCTCCAGGATTCGATTGTGGGCACCTTTTCGATTGACATGAATGCTCAAGACAACGACGTGTTGGAGCGCTCGTTGGAGATCGTCCAACAAGCCAATCAGACACGGGAAGCAGAGCTGGTCGAAACAGTCATCACCGCCGCTGCCAAGGGAAGCAACGGCGTCATTCGGCTGGACGATACGTTAGGATCGGTCTCTGAAGGGCGAGTCCAAACATTGATCGTCAGCGACGGCTTTATGGCAGCGGGGTACCGTTGTCAGAGTTGCGCCTATATCACCGGGCAGAGTTTGAGCGCCTGCCCGTTCTGCGGGGGGGTGGTCTCAGAGATCCCCGACGCCGTGGAACTGGCGCTCCGACGGGTTATGGAACAAGGTGGAGAGGTGGCAATCATTGAGCAGTGCGACCGGCTGGACGCGGCCGGCGGCATCGGAGCCTTGCTCCGATATTAGCCACCCCATCTGATCTCCAAGCATCCGGGACGCACAGGGACCGCTGCCATGCACCTTGTCATCATCAGCGTGCCATACACCCTGAATCAATCCGGGGTAAGAATCAGCAAAGCGCCTGCAGAGTGGCAAGCGGCCGGCCTGGCGGAGCGACTGGCCCCATACGTCGCTCAAGCCGTGTGGGTCAGCTTGCCACCGCTCTCAGAGGCAGAGGTAACGACGCAAGGGCGATTGGTAGCTCTCGGCCGGCAACTGAGCGATACGGTTCGCACAGTCTGCGCCGCTGGCGCCATGCCGCTGGTACTGGGGGGAGATTGCCTCCTCACCGCCCTGGGCACAGTGGCGGGAGTACAGCAGGCCGGAAAAACGTCGGGCATAGTCTGGTTCGACGCACACGGGGACTTTAACACCCCAGAGACATCACCCAGCGGGCTGCTGGTGGGGATGCCGCTGGCAA
>WSZX01000530.1 GCA_013139935.1 Ardenticatenales bacterium | reverse complement strand
AGAGCCGAGGCCGACGCTTACCTGGATGGCATTACTGCCCGCCTGAAAGATCTCGAAATGCGAGCGGGGAAGGCTCTACTGGAGGGCCAGACGGCGAAGCGGATCATCGAGTTTGCCGCCGACCATGAGGTTGGGCTGATCATGCTCAGCAGCCACGGCCTCAGCGGCCTGAGCGGGTGGAACATCAGTAGTGTCGTTCAGAAGATCGTCCTCCGCGCATTTGCACCGGTGATGATAGTGCGAGCCTACCAACCCGCCGCCGACGAGTGGCAGAGCTTCCGCTATCGGCGGCTGCTGGTTCCGCTGGACGGCTCGCAGCGAGCCGAGTGCATCTTGCCGCTGGCGACCACCCTGACTCGTTTCCACCAATCCCAGCTTCTCTTGGCTCATCTCGTGTGCCGGCCCGAAATGCCTCGTCGGGCGCCGCTGACGGCGGAGGAGACTGAACTGGTGGACCGGATAACTGAATGCAACGTGACAGAGGCGACCAGGTACCTGGAGGGCCTTTGCTCTCGGCTCTCGCCCGAGGTGGAGACACGCCTCCTCGTTACCGACAACATCGCGGCATCGCTTCATGGTGTGGTGGAGGATGAGGAAGTGGACCTGGTCGCCCTGAGCGCCCACGGATATTCCGGCCGGGCCAAATGGCCGTATGGCAGCGTGGCTCTCAATTTCATTGCCTATGGTACTACCCCTCTGTTGATTGTGCAGGACCTATCTCGGGACGAACTGGAAGACACTGAAGCCGAACTGGCGGCCCGAGAGCGGAAGGGGCACTAGCACATGCAGGAGCGCGAGCCTGATCGATCCATACCGGCCGGCCGCGTCGGGAGTGGTGGCGGCGAGGCCGATCAAGGACTGTCCCTGGGCCAGATCAAGCTCGGCGACGGTGGGCGAGACATGGACCCTTTGGAAAGGCGGGCCTTCCAACTCGCCGAGAGCCACGCCATCACCCGTAGCCCAAAGCGCATCCCCGCGATTCGCGTCCGTCTCCGGGAGCAGGAATCGCTGCTGCGCCAGGCGTACCAGTACTTTGCGACGGCATCAGAGGCGCAGCGCACGCTCAACTACGCGGCTGAATGGCTTCTGGACAACTATTACATCGTGCAGCAGGCTGTGCGCCAGATCGGCGAGGATATGCCGGAGAGCTATTGCCGCCAGTTGCCCAAGCTTGGCGCCTCTTCCCTGGAAGGCTATCCGCGCGTCTATGCCCTGGCGCTGGGCATGATTGCATACTGTGGCAGCCACCTCAGCCTCGATCGGGTGACACGCTTTGTCCAGGCCTACCAACAGGTTGCACCGTTGACGATTGGCGAACTGTGGGCTCTGCCGACGATGCTGCGAATGGGGATTATCGAATACCTCGCCGGCGCCGTTGCCGAGGTCGCCGGACTGGGAGCGCACAGGGATCAGGTAGGTCCGGCCACGGTTTCCCACCCTAAAGAGCAGGAAGCAGAGGAGATCGTCGGCAATTGTATCCTCAGCCTGCGTTCTCTGGCGGCACACGACTGGCAGGAGTTCTTTGAGGACGTCAGCCGGGTGGAGGCAGTGTTGCGTTCGGATCCGACGGCCGTCTACGAGCGGATGGACTTTGATACGCGCGATCGCTACCGCAAGGTCGTGGAGGAACTGGCGCGGACGGCCGGCCGGAGCGAGGAAAGGGTTGCCAGAGAGGCGGTCTGGTTGGCAAAGAGGGCGGCAGATGAGGCGCCTGCCACAGAAAGGCCGGAACGCTCTGCCCACGTCGGCTATTATCTCCTGGATAGGGGGCGAGTGCAGCTTGAGACTCGCCTCGACTATGCTCCCTCCTGGCGGTCACGTCGGCGCCGCTGGCTTTTGGACCACCCCACGCCAACCTACCAGGGCGCCATTGTGCTGGCTGCCTTGGTCATGCTATTTGCGAGTGTCTGGTATGCTCAGGTTGCTGGTGGCAACCTGAGGCATCTGGTTGCCGTGAGCCTCCTGGTATTGATCCCCGCCACCGATGCCGCGGTGAATCTCGTGAACTGGCTCGTCACGATCCTGGTTCCGCCTCGGGTCTTGCCCCGGCTAGAGTTCGAGGACGGCATTCCAGCCGAGCACAGCACGATGTTGGTCGTCCCGGCCATCCTCAAGCAGGCGAGTGAGATCGAGCCGCTGCTGAAAGGCTTGGAGCTTCACTTCCTGAGCAACGAGGACCATCACCTGCGCCTGGCGTTGCTCACCGATTTCGGAGATGCGCCCGAACAGCAGATGCCCGATGATGGCGAATTGCTGGCGCAACTTGAGGGCGGTATGGTGTCCCTCAATAAGAAGTACGGCCGGCGAGGCAGCGGGCCTTTCTATCTCTTCCATCGCGACCGCGAGTGGAACCCGGCTGAGGATTGCTGGATGGGGTGGGAGCGCAAGCGAGGCAAGTTGGTCGAGTTCAATCGCTTGCTCGGTGGAAGCAAGGATACCTCCTATGGGATCCAGATCGGAGACCTGGAAGTCCTGGCCAGGATCAGATATGTGATCACGGTGGACGCAGATACTGCTGTTCCCCGTGGCGCCGCCCGACGCCTGGTTGCGACCCTGGCGCACCCGCTGAACCGGGCCGAGTTGGATCCAGACAGCGGGCAGGTCGTGGCCGGATACACTGTGCTGCAGCCTCGGGTGGAGGTCAAACCGACCAGCGCCAGCAGGTCGCTGTTCACCCACATGTTTGCTGGGGATACCGGTCTGGACCTCTACACACTGGCGGTATCCGATGTGTATCAGGATCTCTTTGGCGAAGGGAGCTATGTTGGCAAAGGGATCTATGATGTGGTCGCCTTTGA
>WSZX01000339.1 GCA_013139935.1 Ardenticatenales bacterium | reverse complement strand
TAGCAGTAGCCTGTTTTCATAGCGCTCCCCTTGGAAACCGCCAGGATATGGTCCCCATAAACCGTAAAGGAGGGTGTCGATAGACAGACAGGATGCCGTTCCCTCGCCACCGCCGCCTCTCTCTCCCGTCGCCGCAGCCCCTTTTTCAACACCCTCAAACCGGGGAGTGTTGAGAAAGATCCAGAGAGCCAATCGCGCTGTGAGAGGCCCAAACGTGGGGGGTATGGAAAGATGGGAGCCGTCGCGGGGGGATACACACACAGGGGAGGGATTCTCCCTCCCGCACCCGTCTCCCTTGCGCACTGCGGAGCTGCACAGGTGACGGCGTCTGGTCTGTTTGATGGCACCTCCAACCGCTCCAGCAGCACCCTCTGGAGCGGTTGGAGGTTAGAGGACAGGACTAGCCTAGCCCTTCCTGGACATCCCGTTTGCTCTGCCGAACTGACCAAACCATCAGCGCCGCCAAGACTATCACCGCGATGGCGATGCCGGTAGTCTGTCCCTTGATATGGGCTTGCACGATGACCGGCGCGGCCAGCAAGCTCACCAGGTTGACCACCTTGATCATGGGGTTGAGGGCAGGTCCGGCCGTATCTTTGAGAGGGTCACCGACAGTGTCGCCTACCACACTTGCCATGTGCGCTTTCGATCCCTTGCCGCCCAGGTTTCCTTCCTCGATGTACTTTTTTGCATTGTCCAATGCCCCACCGGCAATAGCCATAAAGACTGCCAGCAACTGCCCGGAGAGGATCACCCCGGCGAGAAACGCACCGAGAGCCTCAATCTGGAAAACGAGACCCACCAGCAGTGGGGTGGCGACCGAGAGGATGACCAGGCTTACCAGTTCCTTCTGCGCCGCGGCGGTGGTGATACTGACTACCTTGCCATAGTCCGGAGCGACGGTCCCCTCGAGTACGCCCTCGATCTTGAACTGACGCCTGACCTCATTCACCACCAACCCCGCGCCGCGTGAAACGGCGCGCAGCGAAAAGGCCGAGAAGAAGAACGGCAGTGCGCCACCGATCAGGAACCCAATGGTTCCTTCCAGAGTTGAGACGCGGATAGACTGAATGATGTTGGACGCCACCACGCCCAGCCGATCCTGGACCAATCCAATGTCTGTGACAAAGGAGAAGAACAGGGTCGTAGCCGCGATCACAGCCGAGGCGATGGCAATCTGTTTGGTGATCGCCTTGGTCGTGTTGCCTACTGCGTCCAGTTCTGACATGATCCGCCGCCCCTTTTCGCCCACGCCAGCCATCTCGCCGATTCCGCTAGCATTGTCGGCAATCGGGCCAAAAGCATCCATCGCCACGTTGTTGCCGGTGTGGGAGAGCATGCCAATGCCGATCATGGCAACTCCATACAGGGCGTAGATTGCCGGTTGGTCGTGGTAGATCAAAAAGCTGGTTCCCAGCACAGCGGCAATGGCCAGCAGGCTCCAGACGCTGGCTTCCATCCCCACCGCCAGCCCGGAAAGCACGGTGGTGGCGGAACCGGTCTTGGTTGATTCGACGATTTCCTGGACCGGCTTGTGCCGCGTGGCGGTAAAGTAGGATGTGAGTGGGTTGAATAACACCGCGAGTCCCACGCCGACTGCATTGAGCAGCGCCAGTTGCCACTCTTGGGCATAGAACCAGGAAAAGATAAATGCAAACACAATGGTGTTGAGGCTGGACACCTCGTAGGAGCGGAACATGGCCCCCTCGGCATCACTCGCACGCAGGGCCTTGATCGGAAAGTTCTCCCACATGGGGACCGTAAAGGTTCCCAGGATGGATGAGATGACACCGATAGCGCGGATGATGAGGGGATAGACGATCCAGATAGTGTTGCCGGTTTGGTGGTATAGGACTATACCCAGAATCAGAGTGGAGACGATGGTCACTTCGTAGGATTCAAAGATGTCGGCCGCCATTCCCGCACAGTCCCCTACATTGTCTCCCACCAGATCGGCGATGACGGCCGCGTTGCGCGGGTCGTCTTCCGGCAGTCCTTCCTCCAGCTTGCCCACCAGGTCGGCTCCCACGTCGGCCGACTTTGTGTAGATGCCGCCGCCGATTCGCATAAACAGCGCCACCAAGGTGCCGCCAAGACCAAAGCCGAGCAATGCATCCGGCGCGGCTTTGCCGAAAATCATAAAGATAGCGGTTCCACCCAGCAGACCCATACCATCGGTCAGCATCCCGGTAAAGGTCCCCGCCCGGTAGGCCACCGTCAACGCTTCGTTGTAGTGGTCGCGGGAGGCCGCGGCCGCCACCCGGATGTTGCCCTCAATAGCCACCCGCATGCCCAACTGCCCGACAATGGTGGAAAACGATGCGCCGAGGATAAAGGCAACCGTGCGACCGATGCCGATGATCAGGCGGGCGTTCTCACCGTACAGCCGGTCCGCCTCTTCTGTCGGCGGTACGACATAGACGCTCAAGAATATGGCAGCAGTCAGGATCAACAGGATGGGCCACATGGTCCTCAATTGCTGTCCCAGGTAGGCCTCCGCCCCAGATTTGATGGCCTGCCACACGTCGAGCATCTTTTTCGTGCCCTTGTCTCGCCTCAAGGTATCACGCCACAGCCACCAGGCATATACCAGGCTGATAAAGGCAACGGCGACGACGCCCCATAGCATTGTCTGTTCAGTTGCGTTCAGTTCTCGCATGATGCCTCCTCTTGTTGTGTGTGGAACCGATTGATGATCTCTGCTACACGTCGCGTTCGGGCGCGCCACCGAGTGGCTGACGAGCAGCCGCCTAGCGCCCGATGGATACTGTATTTCAAGGGATAGAGGGAAGAGGGATTGCTCTCCAAGAGTCTGCCCGCTCTGTTTGATTGGCCGAGGCTGTCACAGGCCGACAAGTCTACCGTCAAATCTGCGAACGGTCAAGGCCGGCGATCTCCGGTTCGGACACCCCCTCCATACTCCCCCCCTGCATTTCCGCGGCGGCGGGCCCTTTTCCAGATCATCCCGATCGCCAGCGAGGCTACTGGGCTTCGGACAAGAGTTCGGACACAATCGGTTTTTGCGACCATGTCAAGGGATTGGGGGGTGTGTGCAGGGCGCTTCGCGCCCTGCACACACCCCCCGCTTGCCTTCTTGGGGCAGCCAGTA
>WSZX01000124.1 GCA_013139935.1 Ardenticatenales bacterium | reverse complement strand
GCTGCCAGATCCAGCAACCTCTCCGCCACAAATATCCCTTGGGGCCGCCCGGCGCCGCGCACCGGCGTGACGATCATCTTGTTGGTAAAGACGACCTTGACATCCGTCAAATAGTTGGGGACATCATACGCCCCCATCGCGTGGCTCTGGGTGTTGAGAGGCAGGGTCATGCCATAGGGGTCATAGGCGCCCGTGTCGTGGATGAACACGTCCTTGATCCCCAAGATGCGCCCGTCGCTGGTCAGAGCCATCTCGGCCTGATGAACCTGCCCTCGCTCTTGAGTGGTGGCGAAAAAGTTCTCCTGCCGATCCTCTATCCATTTGATCGGCCGCTTTAGCTTCATGCTGGCCCAGGGGAGCAGTACCTCCTCGGGTAGGAACATCATGATCTTGGGGCCAAAGCCACCGCCCACAAAGGGAGCGATCACCCGAACCTGGTGCTCGGACAGACCGAGCATCCCGGCCAGGCCATTGCGAACTGGGATCGGTGCCTGGGTCGTGTCCCACAAGGTCAAGTGCTGACTCTTTTCCTCCCAGTGGGCCACCAGGCCCCTGTTCTCCATGGCAGCGGCCGCGCACCGGTCAATGGCGAGGCGTCGCGAGATGACCAGGTCGGCCTCCCGACAAGCTGCCTCATAGTCCCCTTTTTCCTGGGCCAGATGAGCGCACAGGTTAGAGTCCAGACCCTCGTGAATCAGCGGGGCATCTGGATCCAGGGCTCGCTCAATGTCCACCACCGGCTCCAGCGGCTCATAGTCAACCCAGATATCCTCCAGGGCATCTTCGGCAACGTAGCGGCTAACCGCAAAGACGACGGCGATGGCCTCACCAACGTATTTCGCCTTTTCCTTGACCAGAGGGACCTGGGTCCGTTGGTTAAAGATAACGTTCTCGATCGAATGGGGAGCGGGAACCAACAAGGGGCCGGGTCTCCAATAATCTCCCAGATCCTCGGCCGTATAGACGGCCACCACCCCAGGTCGCTTGCGGGCGGCCGAAACGTCGATGCTCTTGACGCGCGCGTGGGCGTAATCGCTGCGCAGAAACGCAGCGTGGAGCATGCCGGGGATGTCCATGTCGTCCACAAATAGCGCCTGCCCGGTCAGCAGGCGAGGGTCTTCATTTCGGGTTATTCGTTGACCAACGTATCTTTCCGTCACGGTGCCGCTCCTTGTGTAATAACACGCTCAGGCGAGGAACGCTTCGGCGCGGGGCTATGGGTTATGCTCAGGCCGCATCTTTTCGGCCGCCAGCAGGACGGCATCGACGATGTGCTGGTATCCGGAGCACCGGCAGAGATTCCCCGAGATGGCATGCCGTATCTCCCGCTCGGAGGGATCTGGATTCTCCTCCAGGAAGGGAACCACCGTCATCAAAAGGCCTGGCGTACAGAAACCACACTGGACGCCGTGGGCCTCCCGGAATGCCTCCTGGATGGGATGCAGCTTCTCCATCGTTCCCAGCCCTTCGACAGTGCTGATGTCGCATCCGTCGGCCTGCACGGCAAACATGAGGCAGGAGCGGACCGGCTGCCCATCAAGCAGGATGGTGCACGTCCCGCACACGCCATGCTCACAGCCGACGTGCGTGCCGGTGAGGCCCAGGTCGTGACGCAAGAAATCGCTCAACAGCAGGCGCGGCTCGACCGTGCGATCGTACGGGCAACCGTTCACGTTGACGCTAATCTGGCGTATATCGCTCATGATGATCTCCTTGGCGAAATGATGAACGATGGAGAAAGAGTGGTAAAAATCACAAACCTGCTCCCTTGTCGTTTGTCTTTCGTCATTTTTCTCCTGTGGCTCGCTCGAAAGCCTGTGCCAGCGTCCGTTCGGCCAGCACTCTCGCCAGATGGCGACGATAATCGGCCGAGGCATGGACGTCGCTTCCCGGATCAATGTCGGCATTGGCAGCGATCTCGGCGGCTGCACGGATCGCCTCCAGAGTGGGGGCCTGTCCCCTGAGCACCTCGGCCGCCTGCCGAGCTAAAACAGGGCCCTCGCCAACACTCAGAAACACCAGGCGAACCTCCCGGCATAGCCCTGTTTCGTCCAACGTCACTGCAGTGGCAGCCCCCACCATGGCAAAGTCGTGGTGGCGGCGAGACACCTCCTGGAAGGACCACCCACTGCGCGGCGGCATGCCCGGCAACGCGATCTCTACCAGCAACTCGTCGGGCTGCAGGGCGGTGGTGAAAAGGGCGATATAGAACTCATCGGCCGGCACCCAGCGCTCCCCGGCCTGGTTGCAGAGCCGAAAGCGGCCCTTGAGCGCCACACACAAAGCCGGTATCTCGGCCGATGGATCCGCGTGGGCGACGCTGCCGCCAAAGGTGCCCCGGCTGCGTATCTGCGGGTAGGCGACCAGCGGCATTGCCTCGTGAACCAGCGGCGCTCGCTGGGCGACAATCGCATCATGCTCGACCTGGGCCTGGCGGGTCATTGTGCCCAGGCGCAATCCACCATTCGAGTCCGGGCGGATGAAAAAGAGTTCAGGAACCCGGTTCAGATCGATCAGCACCGAAGGCTGAGCCAGGCGAAAGTTCATCACAGGAACCAAGCTTTGCCCGCCCGCCAAGACCTTGGCATCAAAGCCATATTGGGCCAGGTGCGCCAGGGCCTCTTCTACTGATTCTGGAGCGTGGTACTTGAACGGAGCTGGCTTCATGAGATCGTTACCTCCCAATACTCAAGGCGATTGTCCTGAATTCAGTCGCTCATACCAGCGCGGCGACGGGCTGGCTTGTCCTCCCATCCACAATTGGCGAGTAAGCTGCATATGGCCAAGATGGAGGGCGGTGTGGTCAATGACGTGCAAGATGCTCCAGCGTACCGAGACTGTACGGTCTCGCACCTCCCGCTCCCCATCCAGGCCGGCCGGACGCAGGGCAGAGAGTACCGCCTGCGTCTCCAAACCCGTCTGCTCCAACAAGGACTGGAGTTCCGACGAATTGGTGACCTGGGTAGCGAATTCAGCTTTCCGGTTGCGCGTGGGACGGCCGCCTCCCACTACCTCGCCGATCCAAAAGTGCTCTGCGCCGGCGATATGTGCTGCCAGTACGGCCAGCGAGTTGGTTGTGTG
>WSZX01000017.1 GCA_013139935.1 Ardenticatenales bacterium | reverse complement strand
CGGTGATGATCAATCCGCACCCTTCGCTGACAAAATTGTCAATGTTCTTGCGATAGTCGGTAGCGGCTTCCGACACGACATAAGCGTAATCCATCCCTTTCTCTTCGGCCGCCTCGCGGGCGCCCTTGAGAGTGTACTCGTTAAAGCTCTTGTCGTTTTCACCACCGGTGTCCAGGACCACGCATACCTTTTCCCCGGCTTCCTCGGCGCCACATGCTGCCAGCAAGGCGATCAGCAGCATTACAATCACTATCATGAAACTCACAGGCTTTCGCATTTGCTCTCCTCCAGAGATCGGACTAGACTGAACGACAACAGAACTGTGCAGCTTGAGTCAGGTTGACTATGGCTACCTATCACCTCCCTATCACACACTTGAGACTCACCGGGTTCCCGTCAAGAGAGCCGCGGTGTGAATGGACGCTTTCGTCTGCGCACCATTATACATCAAGCACCCAGTCAGGCAAACGATAGCCCACCGGAGAACTATTCAACCGCCTCGTCGCTCGCAGCTTGTTCTTCTTGCGCCGGGAACACTTCCCGTTGCCGGCTGCCGCCGGGGTGGGGGCCAACTACCCCCTGCGCCTCCAGTTCGTCAATCAGACGCGCTGCCCGAGTGTAACCAATCCGCAGCCGCCGTTGGAGCAGGGAAACCGAGGCTTTGCCCAGTTCTCGCACTATTGCGATCGCTTCCTCCATCAGATCATCCTGCTCCGATGCCTGCCGTTCCATCTCGATGACCTCTTCCCAGAGCGGTTGCTGGAGCGCAACCACGGCCGGTTCGGCTGGTTCGGATTCTTCGGTCTCCGCTCGGGCTGCTTTGCCCGCCTCGACAGCCGTCAGCCGCTGCCGTCGCCAAAAATCCACCAACCGCCGCAACTCTCTGTCGGAGACAAAGCAACCCTGCATCCGCAAGGGTTGGGCGGCATCCGGGGTCATCAAGAGCAGGTCGCCCCGCCCCAGCAATCGTTCGGCGCCGGTGGTGTCCAGTATCACACGCGAGTCAGTGGACGAGGCAACAGCAAAGGCGATACGGGCGGGGAAATTCGCCTTGATGAGGCCCGTGACAACATCCACGCTCGGCCGCTGGGTGGCGATGACCAGGTGGATGCCTGTTGCCCGGGCCATCTGCGCCAACCGGCACACAGTGCGCTCGGTCTCGTCCGGGGCCATGATCATCAGATCGGCCAACTCGTCAATGATCACTACAATAAAGGGCATGCTGCCCTCATTGAACTTGCGGTGATAATGGGCGATGTTCCGCGCTCCCACCTCGGCGAACTTGCGGTAGCGATTGTCCATCTCCCGGGCCACCCACTGCAGCGCCCCGACCACTTTGTCCAGGTCCATGATCACCGGCATGAGCAGGTGGGGGATTCCGTTGTAATTGGTCAGTTCCACTCGCTTTGGGTCTACCATCAGCAGGCGCAACTGCTCCGGAGTATTCTGCAGCAGCAGGCATGCGATGATCGAGTTGACGCAGACCGATTTGCCCGAGCCCGTGGCGCCCGCGATGAGCATGTGAGGCATTTGCGCCAGGTCGGCCGCAATGGCATGACCAGATACTTCTTGCCCCAACGCGATCTTGAGTTGCGACTTGATCCCGGCGAACTGCTCTCCCTCCATCACGTCCCGCAGACTCACGATGCTCACCTTCGCATTGGGGACTTCGATGCCCACGTATGATTTCCCTGGAACTGGCGCTTCAATGCGGATGGACTGGGCAGCCAGGGCCAGGGCCAGGTCATCCCCCAACGAATTGATCTGTCCCACCTTTACTTTCGTCCGGCGGCCGTTCCTCTGCTCCACGTATTGCGGTTCCACTCCGTACTGGGTGATGACCGGCCCCTTGTTGACTTGTACCACTCGGCCCGGCGCGCCAAAGCTGGCCAGGGTCTGTTCAATGATCTCCACCTGCTCGCGGATGTGGGCATCAACGGCCGAGCTCTCTGTGCCGGGTTCGAGAACCTCTTCCATCGACGGACGTTCCCACACATAACCAGATGCTGCCATTCGAACCGCATCGCCGTAAAAGAGACCAGAGGTCGCAGCATCTGGCATGGCTGCTTCTTCCTCGTCTTGCTCAGGTGGGGAGGGCGGCTCGTACGTTGGCTCTTCCTGCTCCTGGGGAACGGGCTGATCCGGTGGCTCCTCTCGGCGTTGCAGGGCGGATCGGCCTGTCTTGACAATCGCGCGCCCCAACTGGGCCAAGGTGACTCCGGATGCCGTCATCAGCCCAAGGCCGGCCAGCGCCAGGCACGACACCCAGGCGCCCACCCGGCCGACTACCGGCTCGATCAGGGTCACCAGCGATCCTCCCAGGTAACCTCCACCCTCTCCCAGGCCGCTGATCTGTTCCAGCGTGGCGCCCGTGTGTCGAGCGACATAGAACAGATGGAACACCCCTTCAACGGCAAGAAAGAGCATCCCTGCTCCTGCCACTCGGCCCCACCGCACGCTTGGGGATTGCTCCATCCCCCACAATACCAGGTAGAGCCCCATCATCCCCAATACCGGTGGGATGATAGCCCCGCCGTATCCAAACCCCCCCCAGATTCCGTCCCAGACCAGTTCCGTCAGCGTTCCCCGGCTGAGAGAAAGCCCGCTCAGAATGGTGATTCCCGCAACGGCGATCAAGACGCCCCCGGCGATGATCGACCACTGGCGCGCGGAAAGGCGGATGCGGGGCCAACGCAGGGCCAGCCCGGACCGAGAGCGCCGGCCGCTAGACCGCTTGCCGCTGGAACGGCGACTAGAGTCTGTGCCGGACTTTCTTTTTCGGCGCGTCATAATGCTTGGTCAAGAGGCACTGCTCGAAAAATGCGGATGGTGCCAAAGCATCGGTCCATAGCTCCAACACTGCTGCCGGCTGCCGGAGGCGCGCAGAGGCTCGAAAGCCAACGTCACGCCAGGCGGCTCCTGGAAAACCGTGATGAAAAGCGGCCTATCCACTCATCCAGATATCACCCGATTTCCGGTGTCGCACCACCACACACCGAATCCCATGGTCCAACCTGTCCTGCTCAAGAGCAAGCTCATCGTCTCGGGGCAGCCAACCTACCTGCGCGTGTCACCCCCAGTTTATACCAATGCTCGCGCGACAGGTCAACTCGCGGTGCACAGCCAGGTCACCACATTCTTACAGAATTCTTATCCTTTCAGGATATGGATAGACCCGCCACTCACGCCAAGTCC
>WSZX01000321.1 GCA_013139935.1 Ardenticatenales bacterium | reverse complement strand
GAATACCTGGAACGTTTCGACCTGGCCCAACACAAGACGAAAAAGGTCAAGGAACTAAGCAAGGGGATGCAGCAAAAGGCCCAACTGATCAACACGATCCTGCATCGGCCGGAGCTGGTCATCATTGACGAGCCCTTTACCGCGCTCGATCCGATCAACACCCAACTGGTCAAAGAGTTGATGCGGGAACTGTGCGAGCAGGGGACCACGATCCTCATGTCCACGCACCAGATGCACCAGGTGGAGGAACTGTGCGATCGCATCCTGCTCATGGACGAGGGGCGCAATGTGCTCTATGGTGAATTGGACCAGATCCGGCGCGACTATTCGGGTCATGCCATACTGGTGCGGATTGGCGACGATTTGCCAGAGATTAGCGGCGTTGAGGCGGTGACAGACCATAATGGAGCACTCAAGTTGACACTGGCGGCCGACACCAATCCACAAGACATCCTGCAGCAACTCGTGAATCACACCGTCGTCGAGCACTTCGAGATCGCCGTCCCGACCCTGGATGAGATTTTCATCCGCACGATCAGTGACGAGACGGTCAGCCTGGAGGGACCATGTTCAAGATGTGGCTGATTGCCCGATACCAACTCGGACAAGAAATGCGTAATCGCAGCTTCTTTCTGGTCCTGTTCAGTATGCCGCTGTTTCTGACCCTCGCGATCGGCCTGGGGTATCTGGTCTCCCGCCTGGAACAAGAGAGCACCACCACGGTGGGCTATGTGGACCCGGCCGGCGTATTGATCAGAATGCCGGCGGAATCTGAGGAGAATGACGTCCGGCTGGTTCCATTTGACACCCCGCAAGCTGCCCGGGCGGCGTTGGAGGAAGGACAGGTTGACGCATACTATCTCCTTTCGGCCGATCATGCCGGCGCCCATCAGGCGGAACTCGTCTATCTGGAACCACCCCACCCCTCCGCCATGCGCCACTTTCAGTATGTAGTTCAGCTCAACCTGATGGCAGGCCAGCCTCCGGCGGTGGCGGAGCGCGCCTTGTCCGGCGCGAATGTCACCGTGCGGGCGACTGAATCAAAGCGTGATTTCCCCGGTGGCGGGCCGAGCGCTGACCAATTCATACCGCTCTTTGCCGCGGCCATCTTTACATTCCTCGTCCTGACCACGTCTGGCTATATGATGCAGGTGGTGGTGGAGGAGAAAGAGAATCGCACCATAGAAATCATGGTGTCGTCCGTCTCGCCGGCGCAGATGATGACCGGAAAAATCGCGGGAGCTCTGGGCATTGCCTTGATGCAGTTGGCTGTGTGGTTGGCGTTCCTAGTCGGAGCAAAGTGGCTGGGCGGCACTGTCCTGGAGATCGAGTGGTTGCAGAACATTTACCTTGACTGGGGCGACATGCTGCCGATCATGGTCGTGGCGCTGCCGTCGTATCTGTGCATCGCCGCCCTCATGACCATCGTCGGCACGACGATGGTTGGGAGACAGGAAGCCCAACAGGCCGGCCCGCTTTTCTTCATGCTGCTGTTCGTGCCCATGTATCTACTGATTCCCATTTCAGAGAATCTCAACGGCCCATTGTCGGTGGGCTTGAGCTTGTTCCCGCTGACGTCGGTGGTGACGATCGGTATTCGCAGCGTGTTTGCCGAGATCCCCAGGTGGCAAACTGCCCTATCGGCGATCATCGCGCTCGTGAGCGGGATTGTGATGGTCTGGCTGGCGGGCAAGGCGTTTCGGATGAACATGTTACGCTATGGCCAGCGTCTCAAGTGGCGCGAGTTGTTGACGCGCCGTCGCTCCGTGCCTGAGCCGGGCGGCGAGTGGAGAGAGTGATGAACAAGACAATGCTGGTGATGCTCAATGAGATCCGCACGACGCTGCGGCGCAAGTCCTTTGTGCTCCTGGCGGTGGGTATACCGCTGCTGATGAGCGCCATCGCCCTGATCGTGATGGCCATCAACCGGGATGTCTCATCGGACCCGGGGGCCCCGGAGGTGCCGGCCGACACGGCCGAGGCGGCTGATGCGGCCCAGCAAGCGGTGGAAGGAACCTGGCCCGCCAACGGTGGCGAAGGGTACGTGGATGAAGGCGGTCTGATCAAGGCGCTGCCGGCCGGCATTCCGGCCGGCCGGTTGATGGAATATGCCACCGAGGAGTCGGCTCAAGCGGCGCTGGAGGCCGAGGAGATCGCGGCCTATACCATTATTGCGGCCGATTACGTGGAAACCGGTGAAATCACTTTAGTTATGCCCCAGTACAATTTCATCGCTGACGGCGTGAATACGGACGGCATCGAGTGGATCCTATTGGTCAACCTGCTCGGCGATGCCGAGTTGGCGGCTGAGATGCGGAACCCGCTCGACGTGAAAGTAACGGCGCTGGCACCGATCGAACCGGAAAAAGATAGCTGGATCGTCAGATTGCTTCCTCGTTTGATGATGTTCGTGTTGTACATGGTGATCTTGATGCCAGCCGGCGTATTGATGAACGCGATAACTGAAGAAAAGAAGGACCGCGTCATGGAAGTGTTGATATCATCGATATCGCCACAACAGATGATCGGCGGCAAGATTCTGGCC
>WSZX01000337.1 GCA_013139935.1 Ardenticatenales bacterium | reverse complement strand
ACCAGGTAGCTGCCGATCGTAGAGCCGGCGCATCCCATCGCGATCCATGCCAAGGCGGATCTGGTCTTTTCCCGGCTGGACAGGATCCGGCCGGACAGGGTCGGCGACGATGCCAGCAGTGAACCGCTGGCGCCAAAGCCCAGCAGCGCCAGGCTTACAACCAAAAAGGCGAAATGGTGGAACTGAGCCAGGGAAAAGATCCGGGTCAGGGTCAGCTCATAGACGAGCGTACCGGCCGAGAGCAGAAAGAGGCTGACATAGATGGCCATCGGGTACCGCCTGGAACGCTGCCAACACCACGCCACGCGATGTCGATTCTAGCACGACGTCAGGTTTGCCACAAGCTGGGCGACTGAGCTTCAGGCGTGAATGCGGGCCCTGCCAAGAAAGTTAGACGGAATAAAGGGCGGAGGGAGGTGTGCGATTCGCGGAGGGATTCGCGCGCCCACCTTTCTCGGGCAGCCGGGCGGGATCGCATCTAGGTCCGGGTATTCGAACCTGGGTCCGAAATTCGGTCATGCCGCTTGCCCCCGCTGCCGCCAGGCAATATAATTGGCCCGATGTCGATAGTTCCTTCCATGAAAACTAGCGAATGGTCTTTCCGGCCGGTTGTATCGGTGGCACTCTTTTGCGTGGCGCTGGTCATCCTGAGTGGCTGCAGCTCTGCGTCGCCCCTCACAGAGATGCCCTTTCCCGCCCCGGTTGATCTGGCCCCGGGTGAAAAGCTGCGCGTCGTCGCTACCACCAGCATTGTGCGCGATGTGGCGGCAAACGTCGGCCGTGACCTGATTGACCTGGCGCTGCTCATTCCCACCGGGACCGATCCGCACTCTTTCGAGCCTATTCCGCAGGATGTTGCGGCTGTGGCGGACGCCCACGTCCTATTAGCCAACGGGGTCGGGTTGGAAGGGTTCCTGGAACCGCTGCTGGAAAGCGCCGGGGCATCAAGGAGGGTGGTCGAGTTGTCCACCGGCATCCGGCTCTTGGATGCTGGGGAGAACCGGGACCAGCCAGCCGAGGGCGAACCTCACCACCCAGACATGGACCCGCACACGTGGACCGACCCCAACAATGTGATGGTGTGGGTGGAAAACACTGAGCGTACGCTGTCTACCCTCGATCCGCGCAACGCAGAGGCGTACCGGGCCAACGCTCAAGCATACCGGGCGCAGTTGGATGAGTTGGATCGCTGGGTGCGGGATCAGGTCGCCCGGATTCCGGTGGAACAGCGCCTGCTGGTTACCGATCACCTCGTCTTTGGCTATCTGGCCCGCCAGTATGGATTCACCCAGGTGGGCGCGATCATTCCTGCCTATACCTCTCTTGCGCAACCGTCCGCCAAAGAGCTGGCCGAACTGGAAGAGGCCATCCGCGATGCGGGCGTCAAGGCGGTGTTTGTGGGGCACACGGTCAACCCCAACCTGGCTGATACGGTGGCGAGGGATACCGGCACGCAACTCGTCCTTCTGTATACGGGCTCCCTGACCGAAAACGGCGGCGATGCGGATACCTACCTGGACTATGTGCGGTATAATGTATCGGCGATAGTTGCCGCGCTCAAATAGGAGCGCCCGACGAATGTTCGATGGAAGGTGCCGATGGAGCTTCGTAGAGAAATCCGCCAGACCGGTCACCTGATCAGGCGGCGCCGCCCGCCTCACAAGGCGGGCACGCCTATCCTGAGGGCGGACGGCCTGTGCGTGCACTATGAAAGCGGGCCCGCGCTGGACGATGTCTCGTTTGAGCTTCAGGCGGGCGAACTGACGGCCGTGGTGGGTCCCAACGGCGCCGGCAAGAGCACTTTGTTCAAGGTGATCGCCGGGATACTCAAACCGGCCGAGGGACGGGTGCACGTCTATGGCCAAGAACCGCACGGCCACATCTGTATCGCCTACGTCCCTCAGCGAAACCTGGTAGACTGGAGCTTTCCGGTCAGCGTCGCCGACGTGGTCATGATGGGCCGCGTGGGTCAGATTGGACTCTTTAGGCATCGCACCGCGCGTGATCAGGAGCTGGTCCGCCGGGCGCTGAAAGTGGTCAACCTGGGCGACATGGCGGGGCGGCAGATCAGCCAGCTCTCCGGTGGACAACAGCAGCGCATGTTCATCGCCCGCGCAGTGGCGCAGGAGGCCGAACTCATGCTGCTGGATGAGCCGCTGGCTGGCCTGGACGTCAATTCGCAGGAGGATATCTTTCGCATTCTGGAGGAACTGGCCCGGCGCAATGTGACCGTGATGGTGGCCCTGCACGATCTACAGTTGGCCGCCGAATGGTTCGACCAGGTGATGCTGCTCAACAAGCGCCTGCTTGGTTTCGGAGATGCGGAACAGGTGTTGAATTCGCAGAACCTGATCGAGGCCTACGGGGGACATCTCCGCCTCGTTCAGACTGACAAAGGGGTGCTGGTTGTGGCGGACAGTTGCTGCGACGAGGGGGAACCGTACCGTGGTTGACCTGCTCCTTGACCCTTTGCAGTACGCTTTCATGGTGCGCGCCCTGGTGGCCGCGATCATGGTTGGCATCGTCTGCGCCATGGTTGGGACCTATGTGGTGCTGCGGGGAATGGCCTTTTTTGGAGACGCGCTGGCGCACGCCATCTTGCCGGGGGTGGCCGTCGGCTACCTGGTGGGGGGCGGCGCGCGCGGACCGCTCTTCTGGTGGGCCATGCTGGCGGCCGTGATCAGCTCGCTGGGCATCGGAGCCCTCAGTCGCAGTACAGAGATCAAGGAAGATACCGCCATCGGCATCGTCTTTGCCGGCATGTTTGCGGCCGGTATCGCTATCATCTCGACGGTACGCGGCTATACGGTTGACCTGGCGCACTTTTTATTTGGAGATGTGCTGGGCGTGCGCCCGGCCGACCTGTGGCTGACGGGCGTTTTTGGCGGGCTCATCATTCTGTCCGTATTCGCGTTCTACAAAG
>WSZX01000140.1 GCA_013139935.1 Ardenticatenales bacterium | reverse complement strand
AATGAGGGTGGTTTTGCCGGCGCCGTTAGGGCCGAGGAGGCCGAATATCTGGCCGGTTTCTACCTGGAGGTTGACTTGCGCCAGGGCCTGGATTTGCCCAAAGTTCTTGTGCAGATCGTGGACGTCGATGGAGGTGGTTGGCTGGTTCATCGTTTCTCCAATCGGTATCGAGTGTGGTCAGGGTAGCATCCGGCCGGTAGGGGCCAGCAAGGGGATTGTACCGCAACGGCCGGATTGGGGGTAGGCGGTCTGGTGGCCGTGGGGAGGGGTGGGTACCTACGAGATGGTGGAGGTGGAGGGGGCGGAGGGCAGGGTCGAGGTGGGTATCCACTCAAAAGTCGTCCATCACGGCCGCATTGCCCACGTTCTTGATCCCCACCTGCACCTCGTTAGACGTGGCGACAGTGCGATCCACCACCAGTTCAGGGGCAACCACGTAATTGCGCGCCACCAATGGCAGATGAGCGTAGTAGGGCTCGGCCGTAAAGGACCAGACGGCCGCGTACGTGCCAATATTGCCCGCACCATCATAGGCCGCCACGGTCCAGGTGTAGGTGCCATCCATGAGCACTGAGCTGGTGTACCGGGTGGTGTTGCCTACATCCACCAACATCCCAGCCAGATCCAGCAGGTAGCCAGCCGCATCGGGACTGGGGCTGGCGCTCCAAATCAAAGTGGGTGTGTTATCGCCGGTCCTCAGGTTATCGGCCGGGCTTTGCAGCGTGGGCGGGTCCGGCGGCTCGGTATCCACCGTGAAGGACCAGGTATCGGTGATCATGCCCGTGTTGCCGGCCAGATCATAAGCGGCCACGGTCCAGGCGTGGGGGCCATCGGGCAGTACCGCGGTGGTGTATTGCAGGGCGTCACCCATATCCAGCACGCCCCAGTCCAGGCCCAATAGGTAGCCGGCCGCGTCGGAGCTGGGACTGGCGGTCCACGTCAAAGTGGGTGTGTTGTCGTTGATGCGCGAATTATCGGCCGGGCCTTGCAGCGTGGGCGGATCCGGCGGCTCGTCATCCACTGTTAGCGAAACCGTCGAGGTGTTGTTGTCGAGCGACGCTTCGACTGCGCCGGTGGTGATGGTGGCCTCATTGGGGAAGCTAGAGACGCCGCTCACGGCCGGGCTGACTATCCCGGTGATGGTGATGACGCCCCCTTGGCCCGGCGCCAGCTCGGCCACCTGCCATGTGTAGGAGACGCTGCCGGTGGGCGTGATGAGCGCCCCGGCCGAGCTGTGGCTGATGGTGGTCAAGGTGATGGGCAGCACGTCGGTGATGCGCACCCCGGTGGCGCTGATCTGCCCGCTGTTGCGGTAGGTCAGCGTGTAGCTGACGGTCTGCCCCGGCCGGGTTGCGGTCGGGTTTACCGATTTTTGGATAGCCAACTCGGCCACCACCGGGTTGGTGACCTGGACCAGGTTATCGTCGGCGTATGGCTCGCCGGGTACCGTGCTAGCCTCCAGCGTGTTGATCAGGGGGCCGCCGGGCCAGCCGCTGCCGGAAAGGCGCGCGGTCAGAGTGATGGTCTGATAGGCGCATAGGTCCACGTCGCCCAGGTCCCAGACTATTTGATCTCCGTTGGCATGGCCGCCGCCGGTATCGCTCACATACTCGGTCCCGGCCGGCAAGGTATCGGTCAGTGTGACGCCGGCCGCGGTCTGCCCGCCGACGTTGGTGTAGCGGAGCCGGTAGCGGAAGTTCTGCCCGTGCACGATGGGGTCGATCTGCTCCAGCTCTACCCACAAATCGGCCGGGCCATGTGTGGCCGCGTTTTGCAGCGTGAGGTAGGCGCGCAGCGGGTCGCGGTTCTGGTCGGTCACCGCGTACCAGTGGAGGTGCTCGGGGTCCGCATAAAAGCCGGCAAAGTCGAGGTTCCAGGTGCTCATGGGCCCCATCCAGGGCATTTCGCAACGGGCTTTGTGGTAGGCGCGGGCCAGATAGTGGGCCTGGTCGATCTCGGAGACTTTCATCCAGTTGTGGCCGCCCAGGTCGTTCTGGGTATCGCGCAGCCAGCCCATCTCGGCCGCGAACATCTGTTTGCCGGCATCGCCGTTGGCCACCATGATGGCGCGCCATTCCAGCGCCCGGGCAAAGTGATAGTGGTTGGGATCGGTCGTATCATCGGGGGCGGAGGCAAAGCCGAGCGGGTTGACCCCCAGCATATCAAAGTAGCTGCCCGCCCCGGCGGTGTACATGTCCTGCAAAAAAGTTCGGTCGTCCACCGCGGTGGGCGGGTCGCCGTTGGTGGGGGCCAGCCCGGCCGAGATGACCAGGGCGTCTGGGTCGGCCGTCTGGACCCCATTGTAGGCTGCCTGGAGCAGCGCGGTGTAGGCGGCCGCGTTGGGCGGGTCCCCGCCCCACTCAGCCGCCAGGTTGGGTTCGTTCCAGATGATATAGCCAGCGATCTGGGTAACGCTGGACGCGGCCAGCGCCTGCATGAAATTTCGCAGGTCGTCGGGGTCGGCGGGCGGCGCGGTGGGATCGGGGTTGATGCGGGCCCAGGCCGGGGCGCGGCCCACCCGCACCACTAGCTTGAGGTGATACTGCCAGGCCTTCCAGATGGCATCGT
>WSZX01000444.1 GCA_013139935.1 Ardenticatenales bacterium | reverse complement strand
GGAGGGTGCCGGCCGAATTGCTGGCGACAGATGAGATTCCGGGCCCAGTGGCGATCGAGCGTATTGTAGAGGCGTGTGCCTTTGCCGTCGCCGATCCCTACCGCGCTGCCACACACAACAAGGGCATAATGAATGGCGTTGATGCCGTCGTATTGGCCACCGGCAATGATTGGCGTGCGGTAGAGGCGGGTGCTCATGCGTATGCTGCTCGGGACGGCCGTTATTCCGCGTTGAGCGAATGGTGGCGGGACAAGGACGGCGACCTGAGGGGTAGGCTAGAGCTGCCGCTGGCGGTCGGTACCGTGGGGGGAGCTACCCGTGTTCACCCTGGCGCCCGGGTAGCGCTCAAGATCCTCGGCGCGAGGACCGCTCGTGAGCTGGCGGAGGTCATGGCTGCTGTTGGGCTGGCGCAGAATCTGGCAGCCATTCGCGCTTTGGCCACCACCGGTATTCAGGCCGGGCACATGCGGCTGCACGCGCGGCAGCTTGCGGTGGCGGCTGGAGCGACTGGGGAGCAGGTGGAGCGCGTGACACAACGGATGATTGCGGACGGCGTCATACGTTTGGATCGGGCCGAGGAGTTGCTCAGTGAGTGATGCGCATCCGGCAACGCGCCCCATCTCTGGGGGGAGGTCTGTGAAAAGCGGCCGATCAACCCTTTTTGAATCCGAATCTCTGCTCTTGCGGCCCCACTTCCCGGTGGGCATTGTGGGATATGGTGCCTATGTCCCACGATATCGGCTTCCGGCGCGTGAAGTTGCTCGCATCTGGACGGGTGGCAAGGGTGGTGTCCCCCTCGGCGAAAAGTCGGTCCCTGGCTTGGACGAGGATGTGGCCACGATGTCCATCGAAGCGGCGCGCAATGCTCTGCTGCGGGCGCGGATCGCTCCGGACCTCATCCGCGCGGTCTGGGTGGGGAGCGAATCACACCCATACGCTGTCAAACCGACCAGCACGATCGTCGCCGAGGCGATTGGCGCTGTCCCCAACATCCAGGCAGCCGATTGGGAATTTGCCTGCAAGGCAGGCACAGAGGCGATGCAGGCCGCCATTGGATTTGTGGGCGCCGGGATGGCGCGGTATGTGTTGAGCATTGGGATGGACACTGCCCAGGGGAGGCCGGGCGACGCCCTGGAATACACCGCTGCGGCCGGCGGCGCCGCTTTCCTGATCGGTCCGGCGGACGAATCGCTGGCGACCATTACCGCCTCCTACTCTTTTGTCACTGACACGCCCGATTTTTGGCGCCGTGAAGGCGAGATGTACCCGTCTCACGGAGACCGGTTCACTGGCGAACCTGCCTATTTTCGCCACATCACGTCGGCCGCCAAGACGTTGATGGAGGCGCTGGAGACTGTCCCGGCCGACTATGCCTGGGCCGTGTTTCACCAACCCAATGTCAAATTCCCGCAGCGGGTGGCGCGGATGCTTGGGTTCAGGTCAGAGCAGACTGAGCCTGGCCTGCTGGTGGGGGAGATCGGCAACGTCTATGCGGGTTCGTCTATCATAGGCTTGACGTCTGTCCTCGACATGGCTCAGCCTGGTGACCGGGTTCTGCTCGTTTCATATGGCTCTGGAGCAGGTTCAGATGCATTTGATCTGCTGGTTACGGATAAGATTGAGGAACGACGCGACCTGGCTCTGTTGACGCGGGATTACATCTCCCGGCGCACAGAGATCGACTATGCTACCTACGCGCGCTTTCGTCGCAAGCTGCGCATGTAATGTTGAATGATCGCAAAGTAGATCAGGAGGAATACAATGGAACTATCAAGACATTGGCGACTGCAGGACCAGCGTTATCGTCTGGTTGGCGAAGTCTGCGACACTTGCGGCGTCAAGATCTTCCCGCCGCGTGACATCTGTCCCGAGTGCTCGAAACCGGCTCAGGAACTGTACACTTTCAGCGGCCGAGGGGAGGTGTATTCGTTCAGCACGGTCTACAATGCCCCGGCTGGCTATGAGGAATATGCTCCCTATACCGTGGCGCTGGTCAAGCTTGAGGAAGGACCTGTACTCACTGCGCAGTTGACTGACCTGGGCGACCAAGAACCGGAGATCGGAATGCCGGTGGAGATGGTCACCCGGAAACTCCGCACCGAGGGTGACCAGGGGATGATTGTGTACGGCTACAAATTCAGGCCGGCGCTCGCAGCCGCGGTGTGATTCTTGGTCATGCGTGATGTCTTGATCGCTGGCATCGGCCAGGTGCCGGTGGGTGAGCATTGGGAGACCTCTCTCCGCCACCTTGGAGCCAAGGCCATCCTCGGTGCAATGGAAGATGCTGGCGTGGACCGCCTGGATGGGCTGTATGTCGGCAATATGCTCTCGGGCCCGCTCAGCCAGCAGGAGCACCTGGGAGCGCTGCTAGCCGACTTTGTGGGGCAGCGGGGCATCGAGGCGCTCAAGGTCGAAGCTGCCTGCGGGTCTGGTGCGGCCGCCCTGCGGGTGGGGTACGCGATGATCGTCTCCGGGCTGGCCGAGATCGTCGGCGTGGTGGGGGTGGAAAAGATGACTGAACCGCGCGGCCGGGAGACCACCGCTGCGCTCGCCATGGCGGCCGATGGTGATTATGAAGCCGACCATGGGGTGACCTTTGTGGCTCTCAATGCGCTGCTGATGAACCGGTACATGATGGAGCATGAGGTTTCTCATGCCGATTTCGCCGGATTTGCGGTGGTGGCGCACGCCAATGGAGTGAATAATCCAAATGCCATGTTCCGTCGGCCTATCACGGCCGAGCAGTTTGTCAGATCGGGTGTGGTCGCTTCTCCGATTGGGTTGCTCGATGCATCCCCCATTGGCGACGGCGCCGCGGCCGTGATCCTGGCGAGCCGTGATGTGGTTCGGGCGCTGGGCGGTTCGCGGCCGCCGGTGAGGATTGCGGCCTCTGCTTTTTCCACCGATGCGCTGGCTATCCACGATCGCTCCGACCTGCTGTTTCTAGAGGCCGCGGCTCGATCCTCGCAGAAAGCGTACGAGCAGGCAGGCATCCGGCCGGATGACCTGGATTTGTTCGAGCTGCACGATGCTTTCAGTATCATGGCGGCTCTCTCGCTGGAGGCGTGCGGCTTTGCTCCCCGTGGCGGGGGAGTTCGATTGGCTCAGGACGGGGCGATTGCTTTGGACGGGAGGTTGCCCATAAGCACCATGGGGGGACTCAAGGCGCGGGGGCATCCGGTTGGCGCGACCGGGCTTTACCAGGTTGTGGAGATCGTGCAGCAGCTTCGGGGGGATGCCGGCCACAACCAGCTACCCAACCCTTTCTGGGGAATGGCGCAGAACATAGGCGGCAGTGGCGCCTCCGTCATTACGCACATTCTGCAGGCGCCCGAATAGCCTCTTGGGGACGGGATGAATTATGTTCACTCCAGAGAGTGTGGAAAAACAAGCAAGGCTCTGTCCCCTCTCGATATCCGCTACTGCACACACTTGCGCCTGCGGGCAGTGCAGGTGAGGAAAGCTGGCGGGGGTGGGGTTGGGGCGCGAAGCGCCCCAACCCCACCCCCGCCTCTCTCTCCCATCGCCGCAGCCTCTTTTTCAACACCCTCACTCCATTTGCTTGACTACACTCTTGCCCCATGGTAAACTGTCGCTTGACCAAAGGAGGCAACCACGGGAAGGGCGGTGGCCTACAGGTGAGTTGTTGGAGGTAGAGACCATGGGGCTAATATCATCTCGCATTCGTTGGTGGGCCATTCCGATCCTTCTTGTTCTTGTACCTTCACTGCTTGTGGGGTGCACCCGTTCTGCTACCACGGTTGAGCCAACCAAGGCGGATGTTGTGCAGCCAGCCATGACAGACACTCCCGTGCCGGCCGTGGACACTCCCGTTCCCGCCGAAGAGCAGCCCGAGCCGGGCCCTCAGCCGACAGTGGAGGTGGTACCCACCGAACAGGCAGGGGAGCCCACTCGGGCCCCAAAGGCGACCCCGGAAGCCACGCCTGAATCGCCCCCGCCGGAAGCAACTGCCGCTCCGTCGGCGGATGAACAGATTCATACGGTTCTCGCTGGTGACACGCTCTTTACCATTGCCCTGTTGTACGACGTTGCCGTCGAGGACATTGTGGCGCGCAACAACATCATCAATGTGCATCAGATCGAGGCTGGTCAGCAACTGGTGATCCCGTCTCCTTCAGGTGCGCCACCCGGACCCGCTGCCGGCGAGCAGATTCACACCGTGCAGCCCGGCGAGAACCTCTTCCGAATCGCGCTCCAGTACAGCCTGTCGTTCGAGACGGTAGCCGCCTATAATGGAATTCCCTGGCCATACACCATTTTTGTTGGACAGCAGATCAAGATTCCGGTGGCTCCGTAACGGTCGCTTTCCCGAGGGGTAGCGAATTCAGAGCCTTGCAGGGCCACTCCCTGCAGGGCTCTTTTTCATGCTGGTATGTGGGCTACGTGGTCTGTGTCGCGTGCAGTCCCGCACCGAATTCCTGACTCTGGCCCACCGTTGTCCTTGCCCGGCATCGAAAAACCCGGATTCGCTTTCCAATCCCCCATGCCAGTTTCCCGTTGGCGGCGCCGGGCTGCGGCGGGAACGATGTCCTAGTTGTTCTTGGACGTATTCCAATTGCCAATTTGCGCATATGCGCAATGTTTGCTACTATGGCGCCCAACGAACATGCCACCGGTCCGGTGGCCTTGTGCTGGGAGCCGAGAATGGAACTAGTTTCTGCTTCGCCCAATGTTCAGATTGAGTTTCAGGTATCGTTGTCACAGAACCTGTTCACAAACGCTCTGCTGCTGGATGCGGTTGATCGTCTCGAAGGGCTTGGCGATTGGGTTGTCCAGGCCGCGACCGGCCTGCCAGTTTCGCTGCGTGGCAGCTTGAGGCGATTCTCCCTGATGATGGGGTACTGCCCTGGACTCTGGGGCGAATTGACTGCTCCGTCGGAGAGGGAAGAGGATACCAGCTTTGACAGCATTACCGGTCGTCTTGAGGGGACACCAGAGAGAGGCTTTCGCGTTGCTGCACGGCGCGGACTTGGACGGCGGCTAGCCGAGTGGGACTTGGCTTCGGTCGGCTTGGCCCTGGATGTCAAAGAGCCAGAACTCGGCTCTCTGCTGGCTCTGGTATGGGAGCGCCGCAGGGACGATGTGAGTTCCTTGCCAGGCGAAACCGTGGCTGAGGCTCGGTCACTGGCAAGCTTCTTTGTCGCCCCTGGTCAGTTCAAGCATCATCTCCTGGCGACGCTCGGTGAAACCTGGCAGCGGCTCTACCGTTCCCAGTTCGCCCGGGACCTGCCGCAGATCAGGCGGGCGGTTGCCTACCATCGCGGCGAGCGCTATCCACCAGAGTTCCGGGCCGCGTTTGTCGCCATCACCGGACGGACGCTCCCGCCGGCCCTGGAGAAACGGCTGGATGGCGTTCGGCGTGTTATCCTGGCCCCTTCCTGTCATATCGGTCCATATCTGGTTTTCGCTCAACATGGCCAGGCCCTGTATGTCTCCTTTAACGCCAACACTGCACGCGCCCGGCCGGCCGCAAGATCAAACATCGCCATTCTCTATCCTCCCCTCAAATCCCTAGCGGACGAGACGCGGTTGCAGATATTGGACCTTCTCACTGAAGGCGAGCGGTACGTGGGGGAAATCGCGGGGATCCTTGACCTGTCTCACTCATCCGCCTCG
>WSZX01000086.1 GCA_013139935.1 Ardenticatenales bacterium | reverse complement strand
GAATCTGCCGGCCGGTAAAGATGCTGTCCAGCACCTTGTACGCCATCATGTCCGGCCTGCCACTCGGCCCATATACGGTGAAAAAGCGGACCGCCGTAAAGTCGAGATCAAAAAGATGGTGGTAGCTATAGCCCAGAACCTCGCCCGCTTTCTTGGTGGCAGCGTACGGCTGCAGCGGCCGGTTGCAGGGATCGCTCTCCACAAAGGGTATCGCTTCCGTGCCTCCATAAACAGAAGAGGTGGAAGCCAGGACGAAACTGCGTACCGCGTTCAGCCGGGCGCCGTCCAGGATGTTGATGGTGCCGTTGACGTTCACCTCTCCATAGACCTCGGGATGCTCGACCGCGTAGCGAACGCCTGCCATCGCCGCCAGGTGGGCGATCACGTCGAACTTTTCAACGGCGCACAGGGCCAGCATCCGCTCCCGGTCGCGGATGTCCGCCTCGACCATCGAGAATCGCTCAAAGGAGGCCAGGGTGGCGGCGTTGGCTCGCTTGCGAGCCGGGTCGTAATAGTCGTTGAAATTGTCCACCCCCACTACCGTATCGCCCCGTTGGAGCAGTGTTCTGGAAAGATTGCTGCCGATAAAGCCGGCCGCTCCGGTAACTAGCGCCTTCATTCTCTACTCCTCACCGGCCGGACGCATGTCCTGAATGTTGAGCTGCAGGCGCCTACGGCCGTTCCATTCATTTTCTTCCAGGCGGTAGACAATGTCCATCCTCTCCTGCACCTCGTCTTCCTTGTCTCCCATGCGAAAGGCGATACCGTCAAACGTGCGCCCGCCGTCCTTCAGGGTCAACTTAAGATGAGCTCTGTCTTTCCCTACCCGGCGGGTGTTCGCTACACAGACGCCTGGGCTCAGGAGCAGCGGCACCGGATTCTCAATACCGCAGGGCTCCAGTCGCGCCAGCGACTCCTGCACCTTCCAACTGATATTCTTGAACCCCAGCGTTACGTCAATGTCCAGCCTGGGCATCAGGTCTCGGCCGTCCAACTGCTCGGCCGCAATGGCGGTTAGCCGCTCTTGGAACTCGGGGAGGTTCTTTGTCTCGACGGTGAACCCGGCCGCGCGTCTGTGGCCGCCGTGCTTGACCAGGATATCTCCGATCTGGTCCAGCGCGGCCGTGATGTGAAACTCCTCAATGCTGCGGCACGAGCCGACCGTCAGATCACCGCGTATCTGCGCCGCGATTGCCGGCCGGTACCTGGTTTCCAGCAATCGGCTGGCTATCAGGCCAACGATTCCGGAGGGATAATCAGCATGGGCGGCAAAAAGCAGCGGCGTATCTTCCGCCTGGGCGAGGGCTTGCTCCAGTGCCCGGCGCGTCATCTCCCTCGTCGTCTCCTGACGCTGGCGGTTCAACTGGGTCAACTCTGCTGCCAGACTGTCAGCGGCGGCTGGATCCTCGGTGATCAGCAGCCGGGCCGCCTGATACGCATGATCGACGCGGCCCGCAGCGTTGATGCGCGGTCCCAGCGTATAACCGATGGTGGTCGCCGTCGCCTGTCCCGGTCGTACCCGGGCGTGCTTGAACAGGGCCGCCACTCCGGGCCGGCCTGCGTTGTTGAGTACCTCCAGCCCGCGCCGCACCAGCAGCCGGTTCTCTTTGAGCAGCGGAGCCAGGTCGGCTACCGTGCCGATCGCTACCAGGTCAAGCAGGTCATCCTCTTCCAACCCATCGAGCTCCAGCCCCGCCTGGACGAGTCCCTGTACCAGCTTGAATGCAATACCGACGCCGGCCAACATCCTATCCGGGTAGGTGTCACCGGGTTGTTTGGGGTCAATGATGGCGGTAGCCGGCGGCAATTCTGGTCCCGGGGCGTGATGGTCGGTGACAATGACCTCCAGACCAAGCCGGCCGGCATGCTCTATCGGCTCAACCCCGCGGATGCCGCAATCCGTCGTGATGATCAGCCGGTTCCCCTGGGCGGCAAGCTCATCGAGCGCTTTCCGGTTGAGTCCGTAACCTTCCTTCTCCCGGTGGGGGATATACGGTTGGACGCGGACGGCACCCATGGCCCGCAAGGCTTGCGTCAGCAGTACCGATCCCGTCACACCGTCGGCATCATAATCTCCATAGATGACAATGCGTTCCCGATTCTCGATGGCAGCTCTTATCCGCGTGACGGCCGCCTCCATGCCTTTCAGTTGGAATGGGTCATAGAGCTCCGGAGGTAGGGGAGAGAGAAACTCTTCCACCGCCGCGGGCGTGGCGATCTTCCGATTGAACAGCACCTGGACCAGCAGTGGATCAACATCAGGGAACTGGTCCAAATCCTGCTTTGAAGGCGGTTCGGCAATTCGCCAGTGCGTATGGAGTAAGGTCAACGTCTCCTCGTAGCATGAAAAGAGGCTCTCCGGCTGGCCGGAGAGCCTCTAGATTATCGCCCAGTACCTAGACCCAGTTCTGCTTTTTGATAAAGTCGGTCACTACCGGGATCTGGGTCAAGTTGCCGTTGTAGGAATCGAACGCCGGCCACAGGGTTGCCAGCCACAGCACCGGGGCGCAGATAGCGCCTATGCCTAAGGTCACCGTGGTGATGATCGTGATCGCCACCCAGATCAGCACATTGAAGGCAATGGATTGAATGGCGTGGAATTTGAGAAAGGGACGGTCTTTCTTGTCCTCCATCAGGAGCACTATGATGGGTATGATCGGGATCGGATATCCAATAGCAGCCCACAACTTGTCGTCGCTGCTTATCTCGGTCTGGGTTTCACTTTCCTCGCTCATGGTGTTTCCTCCTGTTGCGCTAGAGACTTTCTGCCCGATAGCTCGCATTGTAGCACCAAGAGCAGTTCAAGTCAATGCGAGTTTGGAACTCGCCCCACCATGTGCTAGAATCAGGGTGAATCGCGGCCGGCCGATCTCCGATTTCTCGCAGAAATCGGAGATCTGGACAATCCATCTTATAGCACACCAGTCCGATTAGGAGATGACTGTGGCGCGAGTCGTTTTCATGGGATCATCAGAGTATAGCGTGCCGTCGTTGTTGGCATTGATGATGGCGCACCAACTGGTGGGTGTTGTCACCCAGCCGGACCGGCCCGCCGGCCGCGGCCGCAAGCTCTCCCCCAATCCTGTTGCACGAATGGCCCGGGCCTCGGGAATCCCCCTCTATCAGGCCGCCACTCTGCGCACCGCAGAGGCCCTTGACCGGCTCGCTGGCTGGAAACCGGATCTTGTTGTTGTGGCCGCTTTCGGGCAGATTCTGCACCGGCCGGTGTTGGATCTCCCGCCGCATGGATGCATCAATGTTCATGCGTCGCTTCTACCTCGCTGGCGGGGCGCGGCGCCCACTCAGGCGGCGATAATGGCTGGCGAAACCGAGACCGGGGTCACCATCATGCAGATGGACGTCGGATTGGACACCGGTCCGATCCTGGCGCGCCAGGCCTCGGCCGTCGAAGTGGACGACACGGCCGCCATCCTCGGTTTGCGCCTGGCCGAGATCGGCGCGCAACTACTCGTCGGGGTGCTGCCCGCCTATCTGGCCGGCG
>WSZX01000125.1 GCA_013139935.1 Ardenticatenales bacterium | reverse complement strand
TCTACTTTGCCGAGAATCCCAGCCGTGACAGCTTCGATGTTCCCATAGCCATCGTGGGCGATAAGAACTGGGCCAAGGTGGATCCCTATGTTGGTAACCGCTTTCATGTCTTCGAGTACACCTTTGTGTGGTGGCCAATGGAGGACTATAAGAACCTCACCTGGGACCGTCTCAAGGGGGCACTCACCAACCCAGAGATGCGGGTCGCCTTGTGGGATATTCTGGTGAACCGTGACTATACCCGCTACGCTGAGGTGACCGGCCGGGACTTTTCGCTGGCTTCGTGGCCGCTGCGTCACCAGATGCGGCTCTATGTGCGTAAGGACGTGGCCGCCCAGCTTTGGGACTATGGTGTTGGGCCATCGGTGGCCGAGTTCTCCATGGAGGATCCCTACGAAGAGGCTTTCCGGCCGCAACTGCTCGCGGCTCAAGTGATCGGAGAGCCCGGACAGGCGGCCGGTCAGCTCCAGGCGCCGCGGGGCATCGCATTGGGTCCTGACGACCTGATCTACGTGACCGATTCTGGCAACCATCGGATCCAGGTTTTTCGGACCGATGGCCAGTTTGTCCGCCAATGGGGAGGTTTCTGTGACCTGGGCGAAGGCGGTGCTGGCTGCGTGGACCCCGATGGCAGCGGTCCGCTTCCGTTGGGCGCTGGTCAGTTCAAGGAACCCTGGGGCGTTGCAGTAGCGGCCGACGGCACGGTGTACGTGGCGGACACCTGGAATCACCGGATCCAGAGTTTCTCTCCCGTGGGGGAATTCCTGCAAGCATGGGGACAGTTCCGCCAGGTTGGGCCAGACCAAACTGCCGGCGATATGGGTTACTTTTACGGTCCGCGTGACGTCGCCATCAGCTCAGATGGTTTGCTCTATGTCACGGATACCGGCAACAAGCGAGTGCAGGTATTCGGACTGGATGGCAGTCACATAGACGTCTTTGGCCAAGGTGGACCGCTGGACGGTCAGATCGACGAACCGGTGGGGTTGGACATCGGGCCCGGCGGCCTGGTCTACGTGGCGGATACCTGGAACGGCCGAGTGGATGTGTTTGACCGGAATCACAACTTCTTGCGCCAATTCCCTGTCGATGGCTGGTTTGGGCAATCGGTCAACAACAAGCCCTTCTTGGCGACCGATCTGGACGGGCGAGTATATGTCACTGACCCTGAACTCTACCGCGTATTGGTCTTTGATTCCGACGGTGAGTACCAGTTCGGCTTCGGCCAGTACAGCACCGAGTCGGATGGGATGGCGCTGCCCACCGGTATAGCCGTCGGCGAGGATGGGACGATCTACGTGTCAGATGCCGGCAACAACAGGGTGTTGGGATTCGTGCCCTAGCCTGCGCCTTCCGTGCGCCTCCGGTTCCAGGTCATTCCCGGCCTACTGGCGTGTTCATGGCTGCGTTATCTACCCGCTGCGGGTCGGTCCGGGCATAGTATGCGCGCGTTGTCTCTACCGAGCGGTGGCCGAGATAATCCTGTACCACATCCAACGGCTGGCCGGCATTGACCAGCTGGGTTGCTCTCCAATGGCGCAGGTCGTGCGGGTGTATCGGACGCAGGCCCAGCCCGCGAGCTGCTCCCCTCACAACCCGCCACGCTGCTGTGCGACTGAGCCGTTTTCCTTCGGCGCGGGGATCGTGGCTGACAAAGAGGGGCACTCTGCCTCCTTCCGCCGTAAGTTCTGGCCCGCGCGCCTTGACATAGGCTGCAATCGCCGGCAGCGCATCGTGAAGGCGGAGATCGTATTCGTGGTTCCCCTTGCCGGTGACTCGGACCCGGGCAACCGCTGTAAGAGCTGGCCGCAGGTCGCGAGGCGCGAGGCTATCCAGGTTGAGCGAGAGCACTTCACTTACCCGTCCGCCCGTTTCTGCCAACGTCCATACCAGGGCATGGTTGCGTAGCCGCGTCAGCTCCCACCGGCGAAAAGCCGCGTCCCCATTATCCAGACCTGCTAGCCGTATTGGCGGTTGCAGCCGGTCATAATACGTCAGCAACTCGTGCACTCCGCGCGGAGGTTCCGGCGCACCCGTGCGCGTCCTTTGATGGGCGCGGAGTTCATCCCGCACAATCCGTTGCGCCTTGGAAAGCGGGAACTCGGACGGCAGCCAATCATAGTCGGCCAGGTACTGCAACCACCGCCCGACTCCTGCCAATCTGAGCCGCACGGTGGATGGTGCATAACCTCGCTTGCTCAAGAGCCATTCGGCAAAGGCGAGCAGCACCGGTGCATCGCCTGGCGATAGGGCTGCCAGCGGGAATTCGGCGGCCGGACCGGCCAGACTCTGGATCGGCAGCATGCCTCGACCGGCGGTGCCGTCCAGGAATTCGAGGAAACAGGCGATGCTCTGGCGGTAGGCGGCAACGGTGTGTTTGGATTTCAGGGTTGCGCGCTCCAGGTACCGATCTCGCGCGACGCCGAGCGTGATTGGAACGTTCTCCATGGCTGGATTCCCTCTGATCAGATAATAGCATCTCCACCATGCCTGGTCAACTGCGGTTCAGACCCGAGTTCCGATCCCCGGCCAGACCGTCTGTGCCGAGAATCGCTGCACTGCGCCAAACCCACCCCTGCCGCCTTTCCGTTTGCAAAGGCGGAACTGCAGAGGGGCGGCGCCTCGTAAGTTTTTCTACTCCCTCCGATTGACTGATGTTCGCACAAGAGTTCGGACAATCGTCATTTTCCGCCTGCTGGCCGCCCTAAAAAGGGCAAGCGGGGGGTGTGTGCAGGGCGCGAAGCGCCCTGCACACACCCCAATCCCTTGACACGGTCGCGAAAACATGTTGTGTCCGAACTCATGTCCGAAGCCCAGGATTGACGCTTGACGCGCCGGTGCAGTTGGCATAGAATCTTCTGCAGCCGATCTGGCGCCAGGAGGAAAATACAGCACGTGCTAGTCAGGGAACACATGACACCCAACCCGGTCACGATTCGGCCGGGGAGTGATTTCTTGGCGGCGGTTGCGATTCTAAAAGCCGCCCGCTTTCACAGTCTACCGGTGGTCACGGCCGACGGAGAACTGGTGGGTATTGTTACAGACAAGGACGTCGCCGCTGCTTCTCCGCCCGCAGTAGATCTACTCCAACCCCGAAAGCCGGATTTCTACGGTGTTCATCTCACGGTTCAGCAGGTGATGAATCCTGACGTCGTTGTCATTGGACCGGACGTTCCGCTGGAAGACGCTGCGTGGACCATGCTGGAAGAACGAGTCGACAGGCTCCTGATTGTGGAAGATGGTTCGCTCGTGGGGATAATCACCGGCACCGACATCTTCCGCCAGTTGGTCAGCATCTTGGGCGGCGGCAGTTCGGCGATCCGGATGACGGTGGAGGTGGTGAACGCGCCTGGCCAGCTTGCCAAACTTGCGGGCGCCATTGCTGCCGTTGGGGGAAACATCGTTTCGGTTGCCACCGCTCGGGCGTCCAAGGACCTCTTGACGCTCACACTGCGGGTGGAAGAGGCGGATTGGCCCACTCTGGAGCGAGCGCTGGAAGAAGGGTGCCAGGCCAGGGTCCTGCACGTGTGTGGTCCGGACGGACTCTGCCTTGACCGCACGGGCGAGACCCGTTAGCCTTTCCTCCGGTACACCAACCGCACCCCCTTGGTCCGCTCAAGCCTTACCAGGATCCTGTTCAGTTGCTCCGCATCGGCAACTTCCAGCAAAAGCTCGAACACGGCCCAGTGGGACTTTTTCTTCGCCCTGGCTTCGTTGATGTCCAGGTGCTCTATCGCAATTACCTGTCCGATATCTGCCATCAATCCCTGCCGGTTGAGCGCCTCGACGATCACCATGACAGGGTACCTCTGGCCATTGGCTTCACCCCAGTGGGCGGGGAACACACGTTCTTGATCTCGAGCCGAGCCCAGGTTGGGGCAATCGGCCAGGTGGATGGTTACCCCGTACCCGCGCGTGACATAGCCCACGATCTGTTCCGGCGGGACCGGGTAGCAGCACTTGGCCAACCGAGAGTACAGTCCCACCGTCGATGCCACCTGCAATCCCCGGCCGGCCGTGACCTCTGTAGAACCGGCTCTCCTCTCGATGAGCGTCTTGGTCTCCTCTTCGTCAGTGACCAGCTCGGTTTCGGCCTGGCGGGCCAGATCATCCTTGGAGAGTCTGCCCGGGTCCGCCAACACCGATCGGATCTTTTCGGCCGAGATCCTGTCCGCCCCGATCTGCGTCAGCATCTCATCCGTTCGGTCAAACTCCAGGGATCGGGCCACCGCGTCAAACGGGAGGGATGATTTCCCAAGCTTCGCTAGGGTGTGCTCTAGGATATCGTGCCCGCGGACGATATTCTTCTCGCGCTCCTGCCGTCGGAACCAGGCGCCGATCTTCTTCTGAGCATCCCGCGTTCGGACAAAACCTCGCTTCAGGCTCAACCAGTTGATGTTCGGACCACCACGCTTCCTGGTGATTATCTCGACCCGATCACCGCTGATCAGCCGGTAGTCGAGTGGCACGATCCGGTCGTTGACCCGGGCCCCAGAACATCGGTGGCCCAACTCGGTGTGGATTCGGTAAGCAAAGTCAATTGGCGTGGCGCCGGATGGAAGCCGAATCATGTCGTTCATGGGCGTAAAGACAAAGACACCGCCGGCATCGGCCGCGAACGCGGCTCTGTGTGGCTCGACACGCGTCCACTCTCTGCTGCTCTCCTTGGGATCCTCGAGTAGCGAGCGTAGCCAGACGAGTTTCTCGTCCATGGCTCTCTCTGCTGCCAGTCTCTTCTTGCGTGTTGTCTTTTGCGAGCCCGGATGTTCTTTGTATCGCCAATGTGCAGCAATCCCCAACTCGGCCGTCGCGTGCATCTCGCGGGTACGAATCTGCACCTCCAGCGTTTTCCCTTCAACATCGGTTGCCGCTGTGTGCAGAGACCGGTAACCGTTGCTTTTTGGGACCGCCACATAGTCATCAAACTGTCCCGGTATAGGAGTCCACAGCCTGTGAACCACCCCCAGCACCTGATAGCAGGTCGGAATGTCGCCTGTCAGCACGCGGAGGGCACGAACATCATAGATGGCCTCAAACGGCACCCCCTTGCGCTGCATCTTGCGGTAGATGCTCGAGATGTGCTTGGGCCGGCCCGAGACCTCGGCCTGGATCTCAAGCTTGTCAAGCTCTGTGGTCAGAGTCCCGGCCATTTGCTGAATGCCTGCTTCACGCTCGGCCCGATGTTGGTTGAGCGCCTGGGCGATTTCGTGGTACTCCTCTGGCCGAATGATGCGAAAGGCCCTGTCCTCCAACTCCCACTTTAGGCGCCAGATGCCCAGCCGGTCGGCCAGCGGAGCATAGATCAACTGAACTTCGTGGCCGATGCGCTCCTGCTCATCTTGGGGGAAAGCCCCCGCCCGGCGTATTCTGCTCAACTGGTGGGCAAGTCCGATCAGCACCAGTTGCGGATCTTCCAGTGCGTCGACGAACGCATAGTAGATCTCGGACCGCGCCCGGTTCGACCGCGATCGGTTGTCCAAACTGGCCAGGTAGGGGCTGTTTCGCATGCGCCGGACGCCCGCGACCAGCCGCGCGACCCCTTCTCCCACCTGCTCTTCTATCAGGTCGGTCGCGCACCCATGCTCTGGGCAGTCAACGAGCAAGGCGGCCGCCACGCTTTCGCTTCTGCTCTCCAGGTTGGCCAGGACCCCTGCTGCTTCAACGGCCTTTTCAAGCGGTGGAATTGGCCCAGGTAAACTCTCGGCCGGTAAGGAAGCGGTCAACAGGGCATATGCCTTCCGGACAAGCTCGGCTTTGCCGGAACCGGCGTATCCGGTCACCAATTCCAGGATCTCTTTGATCTTCACCGCCCCTATTCCCTGTTGTTTCGGTTCTCGCCCCTCGGCGCACTACCTGCGGTCAGCACCGAGGAAAAAGAAGGCGGGTCACAATCGACCGGCCACGCAGAGCCTGATGTGAGATGCCGAGGATCAGGACTTCCGGCTCCTCAAGGTGCGGGCTAGCAAGTCGTCTTGCGACCGTTTGCCGCGCCCGCGGGTGCCGGGACGCCGAGACTGCGGTCTCCTCCCCTCACCGGGGGGCACATCTGCTCCCTCAAGCGCCCTGCGGAGAGCGATTTCCATCGCTGTTGAGGCGACCTCCTCGGTTTCCTCTTCGTCCTCGCCCGATTCCTCGTCCGGGTCACTATCAGCTATCGTCAGGTCAATCCGTCGCTTCTTGCGATCGAAACTCAGAACGCGAACAGCAATGTCGTCGCCCACCGAATGGAGTTCGTCCGGGCGCCGCACGAACTCCTCCCCCAACTCACTGACGTGCACCAGGCCGGGGCGTTCGGCTCCAATGTCTACAAATGCCCCGTACGGTTCCAGCCGCGTGATCTTGCCCTTGTAGATGTTTCCTCTCTTCAGATCACCCCACGTCACATCCAATGGTTTGATCATCGTCAAGCTGACCCGGCCGGATTCCTTTTCCACCTTGTCCACATACACCGAGATCTGGTCACCTTCAGACAGGACTTCGCTCACCCGATTGACCTGGCCCTGTTTCAGTTTGCTGATATGGATCAGCGCGTCTCGACCTACCCCAATGTCTACAAACGCCCCGTAGAGATCGATCTTGGTTACGCAGCCGTCCAGTCGCATCTTTGGACGCAAATCATGGATATTTGATGGGGTATCGACCGCCGCAGCCGAATCCAATCCATTATCATCCATCATGACCATTCTCCCTATCTCGGCACTTTCGTGGTGCCGGTCTCCATGCTAGTGGCCCAAAGCCACCGGATCCAAACAACAAGACGCCCCGGAGTCCGCCGGGGCATATGTGTGAAAAGATTATACCGTTCCCGGAAATCTCTGTCAATCCCCGCCCGCCAGATGGTGTCCGAACCCGGGTCCGAGTCTCAGTTGTGCTATAATGCTCGCGACCGACTGGGAGGTGGCAGATGTCCGACAAGCGACGGAGGTGGGGCCAGTTCGAGACCCCACCCGAGGTGGTGGATCTTGTTCTGGGGTTCTGTCTGCGACGGCCGGGGGACCTGCTATTAGATCCAAGTTGCGGTCAGGGTGTATTCCTCCGTCGCGCGGATCGCTACCGGCGTTGGCTGGCGAATGATGGACTGGAGGCTCCCGCTTCCAAGCTGTGGGGCGTGGAGATCGACCCGGTCGCGGCCTCAGTCGCGCAGGAGTCCCTGACTGCCCGCATATTGGTCAGTGATTTCTTCTGCCTTCAACCCGGAGAGGAGCTACCAGGCTCTTTTGACTGCGTGGTGGGCAATCCGCCGTACACTCGGGCAGAGTGGCTGGGAGGCGTGGCCGACGATGCTGACTACAAAGCCACGATAAGGCACCGTGCCATTTCCGGAATCGACGGCGCCTCGCTTGCGCAAATGAGCAAGCGGTCTGGACTGCACACTTTTTTCTTTCTCCATGGGTACAAGTTCCTTTGCCCCCGGGGACGTTTTGGGTTTGTGGTCTCCAACTCCTGGCTGGACGTCGACTATGGGATTGGCCTGAAGCGCTTCTTGTTGGAGCATTTCAGGATCATTGCCATTGTGGAATCGGCCGTGGAGCGGTGGTTCGACCAGGCCAGGGTGAACACCTGCCTGGTAATCCTCGAGAGGTCTGATGACCCCGATGGCCGCGCACGCAACCGAGTTCGCTTTGCTCGTCTCTGGAGGCCTTTGAGCGCGTTCATCACTCGGCCTTTGGATTCGGCCGGCAGGGCAGTAGAGGTGGAGAACCTCATCATGCGGTTGCTGCCTGGCTGCTCACGTCTGGGGGGAGATGGAGATGTGAGGGTGCGGGTGGTGCCGCAGAGTGATCTGAGGCCGGACTGCAAATGGGGACCATATCTGAGAGCGCCAGAGGTATATTTCCGGACCAAGAGCAGGGAAGGTACGGTTCGACTGGCGGAAGTGGCTCGCGTACGGCGTGGGTGTACTACAGGGGCAAACCGCTTCTTCTATCTTACCCCGGAACGGATTGCAGCGTGGGGGATTGAACCCCAGTTTCTGCATGCCCTGCTGAAATCGCCAAAAGAGATAGCGAAGATCCGTGTGACTCGGGCTCATCTCCGGCACCGGGTCCTGACGGCGGAGCAGGACCGGGGCGAGTTGACCGGGACCAATGTGCTCCGGTATATCGAATGGGGCGAGAGCCATGGCTTCCATCGGCGGCCGACCTGTGCCCACCGGACGCCCTGGTACAGGTTGGCAAAGCAGGATCAGTTCCCGGTCCGGCTGGCTTGGATCAAGGGGATATGGAGGCGCCACTTTGCTCCGTTGGTGGAGGGGGATATCTGGCTTGACCAGCAGTTCTATGGCTTGTCAGCGGACCCTGATCTGGAAGAGGCGCTGGCAGCGGTGCTGAACAGCACCTGGGTCGCTCTGCAGACCGAGTTGATGGGGCGAAGCAATCTCGGCGAGGGGGTTCTATGGCTGGCAGGCTATGAGGTGGAAAGGATTCGGCTGCCGGACCTCCGCCACTTGCCTACGAACGACCGGCGCTGCCTGGTCGAAGCTCTGGCGCCGATCGCCGATTCCACGGTTTGTTCCATCACCGAACAGGTGGAACGGCCG
>WSZX01000192.1 GCA_013139935.1 Ardenticatenales bacterium | reverse complement strand
CAAAGAGATGAGCCTGGTCCGCCTGAGAGATACCGGGCCCAGTGTCCTGAACCTGGATGATCACCTGGCCGGCGCCCAGATGGGCTCGCAGCGTCACCTCTCCGAGGGGAGTGTATCTGATGGCATTGTCAATCAGGTTGGCGAAAGCCTGGCGAAGCAAGGTTGGATCCCCCATGATGGTGGGAAGCTGATCAGCCACGTCGACATTGAGGGCAAGGCCCTTGCTGACAGCGTGGGTGCGATGCCCGTTGGCAACTGCCTTGACCAATTCCGCTATCTGCACCGGCTGAACCGGCAGATCCGCATCGGACTCGTTCCGGGCCAGCCCGAGCAAGTCATCAATCAACTGGGTCATCTGATCGATGCTGGAGAGAATCTTTCCCACGTACTCTTTTTGCTTGGGGCTCAACTCGCCAATCATGGGCAGCATGGTGGCATAGCCGCACATGTAGGTCAGGGGGCTGCGCAAATCGTGCGAGACCGTGTCGACAAACTCGGTTTTCATCTCTTCAACCTCTTTGAGGTGAGTGATATCACGCAACACCGCCACCGACCCCATCGCCTGGCTGTCGTCGCTGCTGATGGGTGAGGCACTGGCATACAAGATCCGGCCATCAGGAAGCTCCACCTCGTGGCCCGCGCTGGCGCCGTTCGCAGCGACCAGCAAGTCGACCAAACCGGGGTCAGGGAGCACCTCAGATGCGGGCTGCCCCATAACCTGTGTCGCCGGCACCCCAAAGGCGGCCTCTGCGGCCGGGTTGAGCAGCAGGATCCGGCCATGTTGATCGGTTACTATCACCGCATCGCCAGTGCTAGCCAGGATCGCCGATAGCCGCCGCCGGCCTCCTTCAGCCGCCTCGAATAGCTGAACGTTCTCAATCAGCACCGACGCCTGCCCGGCCAGGGTCGTCATAAAGCTCGTCTCGAACTCGGTAAATGCGTGCGGCTGTCGGCAGGCGATCCACAAGATCCCCTGGTACCCTTGCATGGTGCGCAGCGGCAGAGCCAGAATAGCCCCCACTTCCTCCGGCAATCGGCTTGTGTCCAACACCGCTCTCGCGCGGGCGGTGTTGTCCAGTTGCAGTGTGGCCTCGCCCCAGGACAGGAATCCACCGGCAAGGGGTTGGGTCTCCTGAGGAAACACGGGCCGGCGGGGGCGCTTTCGCACGATGGTGGAGCCTCCAGTCCAGCCAGAGGGGTTGCCTCGGAACTGAGCGTACCTCGGTGGAGCTCCATCGGAGCGGCACCGTGCCAATTTCTGCTGGACCAGACGATCGATGGCACTGTCCAGCGGGGCCATCGCCGGGCTCAGTTCCCCTTTCGAAAAGACTAACGGACCGCGGTCGCCGCCAGAGACGACGATCATCCGAACGCCGTCCGCTCCAGTTGCCTCCAACGCTCCGTCCAGAATTGGTGGCACTCCTTGGGGCAGGTTAAGGCTTGCGGTCACGCTTTGGCTCACACCCAACAACAACTGCAACTCGTTCAGGCGACCCCGCAGAGAGCGGCGCATCTCCTCAAAGCTGCGTCCTAACCGGCCTACTTCGTCCTCGCCGCCGATCTGAACCGGGGTGTCGAGATCTCGATGCGCCATTGCGCCGGCCGCCTTGGACAACGCCGACAGTGGCTGATTGACCTGACGGATCAAAAGCGCCAATGTGAGGGCCAGTGCCAAGCCGCTCGCCCCCAAGAAAATGGTCAGCGGTCCGGTTACCTCGGTGGCCAACGAGAGGACACTCTCAAAGGGAACGATTACGACCACCGTCCAGGGATGGCCAGGGCCCGTGCGGTAGTAGACCAGTTGACGCGTTCCGATGGGCCCGATCCGTTCATACGCTCGGCCTGGATCATCGTACGCGAGTTCGTCGTCCAGTGCTCGGACCCCTTCCTCCAGCGGAGCCCACGGCTGCAGCACACGGGCGATATCCACATGAGAAATGATTCTCCCCTGATCATCCACAACGAATCCCCGACCGGCGCCGATCGTCCCCTGCAAACCACCCATGATCGGGTCCAGGATGACCTGCAAGCTCACTCTGCCCAAGAGGGCGCCGACCGGCTCCCCGTTGGCGTTCCGAATCGGCACGATGAACGTCTGCACAGGCACCCCATACTCTGCGACCCAGATTCGCGTCTTGTCCGGGTACCCCAACTGGGCCGCCCGATCGGCCGGTGCCCTTTCCTCTCTCACCAACGAACCCGTCTCTCCGCCGTCAAATGACGGATGGGCAATCAACTCCTGCTCGCCGTTGTCAATCAGCACCAGTTGCCGAAAAAAGGAAGTCGAGCGCAACTGTTCGTCCATCAGCAGAAACTGCTCCAGTTGCGCCCGGCGCTGTTCCCGGTCGCCATCCACCAACGTCTCGTCCTGAGCGAATTGCATCAACAGGCTGTCACCAAGAGCAATCACATCCGGGATCGCATCAGAGGCTACTCTCGCATCGTGCACCATCTGCTCAAGCACGAGATCCCTGGCTGCCCCAGTGGCAATGCTGGTAACGGCCACCACCAGGATGACGATCACCAATAGGCATCCGGGGAGAAGCACGGCCAGGAAGCGGCGGGTGATGCTAAAATCATACGGTGGGGGGGTGAGCTGTCTGGGTTTCGGCCGAAGCATCGGCGCACGGCCAAAGACCAACTCGGCAATCAAACCAGCCACCGTCCATTCCAACAGGTTGGGCAGAACCGAGACCCAGGCAAGCGACCGGGCCAGATCCATGGCTGAAAGCACAGGAGTGTCGGGACGAGTACTGGCGAGCATGATGGGAAAGGCAAGCAGAGAAGCCGCCATGCCTCCGACAACTCCGGCCACGATCGGACGGCGAAGCCAGGCGAAACCACGGCCACGGTAGTTCTGCCTCAACAGAAAGGAAACGATCGCCGCGAGCAGAGCGAATTCCACCACCTGTGCCCCCCGGCCGGTGATCCAAAAGGCATGAATCACCCCGCTCGTGACGCCAACCAGAATGGCTGGCCCAATCCCCATCCATCCACCCACCAGGAGCACCGCGACGGCGCCAAACAGTGGGGCGTAGGGCGTGTCCAGGACTCCAGGCATCCGGGGTAGAGGAAGAATCTCGGCTCCAGGCAACGAGACGAGAAACAGGCCGCTGCCAGCAAGGCCAAGCGTCACAGCTATCAGCAGCGCGACCCAGCGAGTAGAGGTCCAGTTGCGCCATTCGCGCAGATTAGCCAGAAAGGCCCAGGCAGTCAGAACCGAATAGGTCAGCGCCGCCAGATAGCCTCCGACCCGCAAGGAGACACCAAAGGCGTACGGGTTGTCAAATGCCCAGAGATCCGGTCCCATGACTACTCCGCTGGCTTTTCAACTGAGCCAGATGTGCCCGCGCCCCTCTGATAGGGTTCTCGTCACCTCATAGAGACGGATGCCGCCAGAAAAACCTGCTTGGAGAGTTTCTATTCTATCCTCCCGCCTGGTGCCACAACAGGGAGGGGCGCCTGACCAGTGGCTCGATTATAGCATGGCGAACTGGGGTAGGCAATCAGCACGTGTGCCGCATCATCGCAGCAGAGTCCAGATGACCCCCCCTACCGCAACGATAGAGCCCACTGCAGCGCTCGGTCCGGGAACCTCGCCCAATAACACCACCCCTAACAGGATGCCGCCCAACACTTCTTGAGTTGCGAGAACATTGACAACGGTGGGGTGCAGCCGCCGCAGGGCGGCATTGTATAGCGTGTGCCCGATCCCCAGTGGAAGTATGCTGCCTCCCAGTACCGCCAGGCCGGCCGGCCAGGTCAGGCTCCCCGGCTGGTATGCCAGCCAACCGGGCACCGCCATCCATAATCCTGCCACACCATACACGGCAGCAGTGTAGGTCAGCAGAGGCGCCTTTTCCCGCTGTGACCTGCCCACCACCGAGTACAGCCCAAAACAGATGGCCGCGCCAAGCGCCAGCAGGTCGCCGACCAACATCCGGCGATCCATGGACGGCTCGAATCCAGTCAGCACGCCAATCCCTATGATCGAGATCAAGACACCGGGCCACTTGCGCCGGGGAAATGGCTCGCCCAGGAAGAGCCGGGCGAAAAGGGTCACCCAAATGGGAGCGGTGTAGGTAATGGATAGAGAGTGGGCAATGGTGGTATATGCGAGGGACGCGATGTAAAACGCAAAATGACCGGCCGTAATCAGACCATACAGGAGATAGCGGGGCCAGTCTCTGCGGGGAGGCGGCTGCCAGGTACGCTTGAGAGCCAGGCTGACTGCGATCACTGCGAGCGACCCAAGAGACATGCGGCCCGCGGTAATGGTCAGCGGATTCAACGGAGCAGCCCACCGAATGAGGACAGAGCTGGTGGAGAACATGCACACAGCCAGCACCATGAACAGCAGCCCGGTACGTTTGGTCTCTCCCTGCACTCTCTACCTCCCAGCGAGGCCGTATTGTGGCATAAACCGGCCCCGGGTCAAGGTGGTTTGCTGAGAGGGTTGAATTACATCCAGAGACCAGGTCGCGCTCGTGGAATCCGTGTTGTCAGAGGTGAGAACGGGGGGGGGTGGTAGGGAGTGATGCTCCCTACCGCGCCAGATCTCAACCCAGTTCAGCCTGTGCGCGACGGCTGACCGCTGTGAACTGTAAACAGTGGGACCCCATTGGCATGCGCCGCTGGAGGCGGCCGGAGACCCAGCATTGAGCGTGATCGTCGGGCGCGGGATCAAGAACCCGGACACCCCCTACATCTGCCTACATCTGATAGACCCGCACCTCGACAGCCTGGGCGCCCTTGACGGTCTCCTCGACATCATAGGTGACGGACTGTCCCTCGGCCAGTTCTGAGGGATCGATCAGCAGCGAGGTTCGGTGAAAAAAGACATCTGTGCCATCGCCTCGATCGATAAACCCATAACCCTTTTCCACATCGAACCACTTGACACTGCCAATCCAGTGACCCGTCTCTGGATCCAACTTCATTCCCGCTGGCTGCACGCCGCCCTCCCCACGAGGCGCACAGTTCCGGCAGAATAATGCCGATTCCTCCCCCTCTCCTGTGTGCTGGATGCCACGCTGCAACTCCACCGTAAACAAGAATCGATCACCGCACGTTAGACAATTAGCCCATCTATCACGAAAAACCATCTCTCTGCTATCCTTTACTTTCTCTCGTACCCTCACCCTATCGATGGCAGTCCCCAACCTGCCCGGCCGGACTTGAGATCCCTCCCCCTCTCCGGTGGCCCTAATCGAACTGGCAGCGCAGCCCGCCGTGCGCTGTCCATCTGGTCAAACCTTGGCCGGTGCCAGATCGGCCTGTCGAAAAGCTGGACGGGCGACAGGGAACACGACTCCAGCTACTTGATCCCGCACAGGTAGTGCAATTACCCTCTCGCCTTGCCGCGCTCGAGCAACCAGCGGTGCAGCGCCCAACCTGGTGGCATGAAGGATTCCGCTCGTTGTCAGGACCGTCAATTCCTCGTCCGGGACTCCAACCACGGCTCCTGCCACCGTCCGCGCGGTGCGCGGCAGACGGATGGAGATAACCCCTTGCCCGTTCCGTCCCTGAACCGGATACTGATCCAGGCTGGTGCATTTGGCAAAACCATTGTCCGCAACCAGCCATAGGATCGCCCCCGGCCGGGCCAACCCCATCCCGACCACACCGTCATCCAGATCTCCCAGCCTGATCCCCAGCACCCCGCCGGCCGACAAACCCATCGGCCGGACTGCTGATTCCCTGAACCGAATGGCCTGTCCGAACCCGGTGACCAGGATGATCTCATCATCCCCGGTGGTGTAGCGAGCCCAAGCCAGCATATCATCATCTGGAACGTTCATGACCGTGAACAACTCGGTCATCAACCCCGGCAGGTCTTTCAGATCGATTCGCTTCACGATGCCACCGACGGTAGCCAGAGTCAGAAAGCCAGTCGCGGCCGGCTCCAATACCAGAGCGACCGACACGTGATCGCGCCTCGTCAGGCGAGTGATATCCGCAAAATGCCCCCCGGCGGCCATCTCATCGGCCTGGGGTAGTTGGTGAACCGGCATGGAGACCGCCTTCCCACCGGCCGTGATCAGGTAGAGCGTGTCTCGAGTATTGGCCTCCAGAAGGGCTTGGGGCAACTGGACCGGTTTGCGCGCCACCGCAGGGACACCCTCGCTCGTCATCCGGGCAATAACACCATCCTGCGTGAGGGTGACCCACACCAACTCGTCAGGCAGTAGCGAATCTGTGGCGATCACCTTGTCGTCACCGGACACAATCTGGGTCCGGCGTGCATCATTGTACCGTGCTTTCACGTCCAGCAACTCTTGCTTGATGACCTCCCGCATCTTCCTGGGGCTTGCCAGCAGGCTCTTCTGGTGGCCAATGAGCTTGACCTTTTCGTCGTGCTCATCACGGATCTTTTCTCGTTCCATTGCCGCTAGACGGCGCAGAGGCATATCCAGAACGGCCGAAGCCTGCACCTCGGTGAGCCCGAACTGTCGCTGGAGGTTGCTGTGGGCTGCTTCAACAGTGCGAGATCGACGAATGGTGTCTATCACTGCATCCAAGCGATCCAGGGCAATCAGGAAACCCTTCAGTATGTGCGCCCTGGCTTGGGCCTGGTCCAGGTCATGGCTGGTCCGGCGGCGGATCACCTCCAACCGGTGTTCCAGGTAGACCTGGAGCATCTTTTTCAACGAGAGCAGACGAGGCTCGCCGTCGACAAGGGCCAGCATGATAATGCTGAATGTGACCTGCATCGGCGTAAGCTTGAAAAGAGAGGCCAGTACCTCTTTTGGTTCCACGGTGCGAGTGAGCTCGACAACCACGCGCATCCCATTGCGGTCCGACTCGTCCCGCAAATCAGTGATCCCCTCCACTCGCTCATCCCGGTGCAACTCGGCAATCCGTTCCAGCAATTTGGCCTTGTTGACCTGGTACGGGAGTTCCGTAATGACCAACCGGTGGCGGTTGCGCGACATCTCTTCGACATGGACACAGGCGCGGAGTGATACTCGTCCTCGCCCGGTGGCATACGCGGCCGCAACTGCATCACCGTCCCCCGCGTGGTGCGTGTAAACTATGCCTCCGGTGGGGAAATCCGGCCCGTTGATATGCCTCATCAGGTCCTTGACGCCCACGTTCTCCAATCGGGTCCAACGCTCCAACACAAAGACCAGAGCGTCCACTACCTCGCCCAGGTTGTGAGGAGGGATACTGGTGCTCATACCCACGGCGATTCCAGAGGAGCCATTGATCAGCAGATTGGGAGCCCTGGCGGGAAGTACCTGGGGCTCGCGCAGGGAGCCATCAAAGTTTTCCACGTAATCAACCGTATCCTTGCCGATATCCTGGAGCAGATCACGCGCCATGGGAGCCAGCCGAGCCTCAGTGTAACGCATGGCCGCCGGCGAGTCGCCATCTACAGAGCCGAAATTCCCCTGTCCATCCACCAGCAGGTAGCGCATGGAGAATTTTTGCGCCATACGGGCCATGGCGTCATAGACAGCCTGGTCGCCATGCGGATGGTACTTGCCCAGCACCTCCCCCACAATGCGGGCGCTCTTTTTGAAATCGCGGTCCGGCCGCAACCCCATATCGTGCATGGCATAGAGTATACGGCGGTGCACCGGCTTGAGACCGTCCCGTGCATCCGGCAGGGCGCGAGACACGATGACACTCATGGCATAACTGAGGTAGGACACCTGCATCTCTTGGTTGATGTCCACCTGCTTGACAGTGCCAATCTCCATGAACCTTCCTCACTCAGCCCGTGCCAATGGTCCCACAAAACAACGCACGCCGGCGCACCTTCGCACGTTCACCCTCTGCAACCAGAGCCGCGTGCGTCAGACCGCGCATCGAGTACAACTGCCGACCATCAAGAGCGCCGACAGCCAGACTCGAACCAGCGCTGGCTCCCATTATACGCCGACCCCCGCATACTGCGCAAGTGCGGTGATCCCACCCAACGCCCGTTCTCGCCGGCCGACCTCCCCTCCCTATTCTCGGCGCACCGGTGGCGAACTCGGCTGGCTGACCAAGCCACCCGGTGCCAGAAAAAAAAAGGGCCGGTTCTCATTCCTGAACCGGCCCCAAGGCACATTCATCCCAACGAACGCTCACACCGGCATCTCAACCTCTTCCAACCCCAGCCTGCGCACCGCCTCCACCTCTAGATCAATCATTCCCAGCGGCTCCTCGTCAACGAACATCAATTCACCTTCCCCCTCGTCAGGGGAGTAGGGAAAGCCGGTCCCGGCCGGGATCAGTTTTCCGATGATGACATTCTCTTTGAGTCCGGCCAGTTTGTCCTCTTTTCCAGCGACGGCAGCTCCGGCCAACACCTTGATGGTATGCTGGAACGAGGCCGCGGACAAAAAGCTCTCGGTTGAAAGCGCGGCTTTGCTCACGCCCATCAGGATGGGCACCGCACGCGCGGGCTGCCCGCCCTGATCACGCACCTCCTCGTTCATCCGCTCAAATTCCATCCGATCTATCGTGTCGTCCGGCAACACGCTTGTGTCACCCGAATCCACGACCTCTACTTTGCTCAGCATCCTGCGGATGATCGTTTCGAAATGCTTGTCATGGATGGGCACACCCTGGTAGCGGTAGACTTTTTGCACCTCCTGCAACAGGTACTGCCGGGTGGCCTCGCGTCCCAGAATGGCCAGAATATGATGAGGGTTCTTGGCTCCCTCAGTCAGAGCCTCCCCAGCATCCACTCGCTGCCCCTCGACCACAAGCTGCCGGGAGCCGGCTGGGATTTCATACTCTCTCTCTTCCCTCTGCTCCCAGATCAAGGTCACCTGCCTACCATCGCGCTCAATGCGCCCGGCCCTGGCGGCCAAGGTCTGCTTGTCTCCTCGCTTGGCAATCAAATCACCTGACTCGACCTCCTGCCCATCATCTACCTTAATGCCCCAGTTGCCCGGAATGGCGAACTCTTCACGCACAATCTCACTCTCGACAACTCGCACTATGCGAACACCATCAGCTATTCGGAGCTCACAAATGCCCGATATCTCGGTCAATACCGCTTCCCCCTTTGGTCGCTTGCGGGCCTCAAAGAGTTCCTCCACCCGCGGCAACCCAGAGGTAATGTCGCCGTGGGCCTCGGCCGTGCCACCGGTGTGAAAGGTCCGCAGCGTGAGCTGAGTTCCGGGCTCACCGATTGACTGTGCCGCGATAACGCCGACCGCCACCCCGATCTTGACCTGCTTTCCACGGCCCAGGTCCCAGCCATAGCAGGCAGCACACAGCCCACGAGGCATCTCGCAGGTTGTTGGGGAGCGAACAAACACTTCGGTGATCCCACTCGCCTCAATCTTGTCTGCGATTTCGTAGGTGATCATCTGGCCGGCTTCAGCCAGAATCTCCCCCGTGTTCGGGTCCACTACGGGCACAGGTGACAGCCGGCCAAAGATGCGTTCATTTAGCCTCTGGGTGCCTACATTGTCGGCCGCTCGCACCCAGATCCCCTGCTGAGTACCGCAGTCCCGTGCCGAAATGACGATATCCTGCGCCACATCCACCAGCCGGCGGGTCAGATAGCCGGCATCGGCCGTTCGCAACGCCGTATCCGCCAGACCCTTGCGGGCTCCATGGGTGGAGATAAAGTACTCCAGCGCCGAGAGGCCCTCGCGGAAGTTTGATCGAATCGGCAAAGCTATTATTCGACCACTGGGGTCAGCAATCAAGCCACGCATCCCTGCCAGCTGAGTGATGGGGCCAAACCCGCCTTTGGTTGCGCCTGACATCGCCATCATCGCCACCGGGCCAGTGGGGTCCATCGCAGCTCTGACCGCCTCCTCCACTTGCTCCTTGGCGTGGGTCCAGAGCTCGATTGTCCTGCTGTACCGCTCGCCCTCTGTCAGCAGGCCGCGCCGGAACTGGCGATCAGCCTCTGATACCTTTGCAGTGGTGCTTTCCAGAATCTCGCTTTTCTCCTCAGGCACCACCAGGTCAGAGACAGCGACTGTCACGCCAGAACGAGTGGCGAATCGAAAGCCAATGTCCTTGATGGCGTCAACCGCGTCGGTGGTCGCTTCGGGGCCACATCGGCCATAAATCTCTCCAATCAACGTCTGCAGATCTCGTCTATCGAGCGTCTGGTTGAAAAAGCGCAATTCTAGCGGCAGAACGCGGTTAAAGAGTACCCGGCCCGCGCTAGTAGTCACCAGTCGGTTGCGTGGCTTGCCATCCGCGTAGCGGTTGCCATCTGCATCATAATAGGTCTCGGTCAATACCTTGATTTCGGCGTGGATGTGCACCTTATGCACGCTGTAGGCCAACTCGACCTCATCCTCGTCAGAGGCAACCATCCCATAGCCGGGCTTGGTCTCATCCTCAGAGAGAGTGGTCATATAGTAAACGCCCAACACCATATCCTTGGTGGGGGAGACAATTGGGGAGCCATCGGCCGGCTTTAGTAGATTCCGGGACGAAAGCATCAGCTCTCGCGCTTCCCGCACCGCCCGAGCCGAAAGCGGCACATGGACGGCCATCTGGTCACCGTCAAAGTCGGCGTTAAAGGCGGAGCAGACCAGCGGGTGAATGTGGATCGCCTTGCCCTCAACCAGCACCGGCTCAAAGGCCTGAATGCCCAGCCGGTGCAGAGTGGGAGCGCGGTTGAGCATCACCGGGCGCTCTTTGATGACTTCGGCCAGCACCTCCCAGACCTCGGGGTTTTCGCGTTCTATTGAGCGCTTGGCCCCCTTAACATTGGATGCATAACCGTAGGATACCAGTTTAGAGATGACAAATGGACGGTAAAGCTCCAAGGCCATTGTCTTGGGAAGCCCACACTGATCCAGCTTGAGCTTGGGGCCAATCACAATAACCGAACGGCCCGAATAGTCCACCCGCTTGCCCAGAAGATTGCGGCGAAAGCGACCCTTTTTTCCCTTGAGCATATCAGAGAGCGACTTGAGTTCTCGCCGGCCGCGACGCGAGAGCGCTTTGCCACGCTGGCTATTGTCTATCAAACTATCAACCGCTTCCTGCAACATCCGCTTTTCATTGCGCACGATTACGTCGGGCGCACCCAACTCAAGCAATCGCTTGAGGCGGTTGTTACGGTTGATCACGCGCCGATAGAGGTCGTTCAAATCAGAGGTGGCAAAGCGGCCGCCGTCCAACTGCACCATGGGACGCAGGTCAGGAGGGATCACCGGCAGTACTGTCAGAATCATCCACTCTGGCCGGTTGCCGGACGAAGCCAGCGCATCCACCACCTGCAGCCGCTTGGTGGCCTTTTTCTTGCGCTGCTTGGACCGCGTCGTGCGGATCTCGGTCCAGAGATCCTCTGCCATTTTGCCCAGGTCCATGCCTTTCAGAATGTCATAGAAGGCCTCCGCTCCCATGTCTGCCTTGAAGACCTGACCCCACCGGCTCTTCAGTTCACGTAATCGAGCTTCTCCCAGAAAGTCGAGTTGGCGCAATCCCATCAGGTCATCGCGACCTGACTGAAAGGCGGCCTGCACACGAACGGTCTCGTTCTCCAGTCCTTCATCAACCTCATCGAGTTGATCTTGAACCGCTTCGCGAATCTGCGTCACGCGCTCCTCTAGAGCCTGAACCTCGATAGTCCGTTCCGCTTCCGTTTGGCCCTGGACCTCGCTCAGATGTCGTCTGGTGGCCTCCTGAACTCCAACCAGGTGTTCCCGGCCTATCTTCTCGCCGGGCAGGGCCAGGATTTCCCCGGCAGGCTCAAAGACCAAGCCCGATTCGGTAATTGCACCCATGCTCGCCTCAACCTGTCTCTCCAGGCTCTGGGCGGCTCTGACTATTTCCTCGGTCCGCGCATTCACCTGTTCGTCGAAACGCGCGTTCACCGCATCAATCTGCTCCCGTAGCTCACCAACCTTATCATCCACTTCTTGTTCGATGGCTGCTCTGCGATCGCCGAACTCGGTGGCTAGCCGTGATTCTTCCTCGGCCGTCTCTTCTTCCAACCGGGTCAGCGCGCGGGCGCGAGCATCCTCGTCCACGTGCGTGATAATGTGCTGGGCAAAGTAAAGCGCCCGATCCAGATTCCGCCGGGAGATATCCAGCAGCAGTCCAAGGAAACTCGGTACGCGGCGCGTGTACCAGACGTGGGCGACTGGCGACGCCAGGTCAATATGCCCCATGCGTTCCCGGCGCACAGAGGCACGAGTGATCTCTACACCGCACTTGTCACAGATGATTCCCTTGTAACGCACGTTCTTGTATTTTCCGCAATAGCACTGCCAGTCCTTGGTGGGACCAAAGATCGCCTCGCAGAACAAACCATCCTTCTCCGGCCGAAGGCGACGATAGTTGATCGTCTCTGGCTTGGTGACCTCTCCGTAACTCCACTCCCTAACCTGCTGTGGCGAAGCCAGGCTTACTCTGAGTGCCTTGAATGCTTTTGATTGCACCGCTCTGCTCCCGAGATATCTGCTGTTGCTCCACACGTCTGCACTCGGTGGACCTGCGCCTCCACCCACCAAAAAAAGCGCTTGAGGGTGGAGCAACCTCAGCGCTCTTACTTTACATAGTATAGATGCCGCATTGACATTTGGGCCCAATTATATAGATGTAGATCATGCTGTCAAGGTGAGTTGCGCGTAGTTGCCGCTCACCCCGTTCCGACCTTTTCGCGCGCAGCACGGAATTTGCTATAATGAGCAAATGGCCCACCCACCCAGGGCAGGACGAAGAGGAAAGACAAATATGCGAAAGCCCATCATTGCCGGAAACTGGAAGATGAACTTGACGATTTCAGAAGGACTCGCTTTTGTATCGTCGATCAAGGATGACCTCAACGCGATTGAGACTGTGGATCGAGTGATTGCCCCTCCTTTTGTGGCGCTGCCCTCTCTGGCAGATCTCCTCAGGGAGAGCCAGATCGAACTGGCGGCCCAGAACATGCACTTTGCGGAAAAGGGAGCCTTTACCGGCGAGACCGCGCCCGGCATGCTGGCGGGTCTCTGCCGCTACGTGATCCTGGGTCACTCGGAGCGTCGTGGTTTGTTCGGCGAGACTGACCAAGGAGTCAACAGAAAGCTGCACGCGGCACTGGCTCACGATCTGATCCCCATAGTCTGTGTCGGTGAGAATCTGGAGCAGAACGAGGCCGGCAGCACGGGCAGCTTTGTCTCCGGTCAGGTGCGCGCCGCACTGGCTGGCGTATCGGTGGCCGACGCCCATTGGATGGTGATAGCCTACGAGCCCATATGGGCAATCGGCACCGGTAGAGCGTGCAATCCCGATGCGGCCCAGCACGTGATCGGCACTATTATCCGGGGTACCCTCCGAGAACTCTTTGGTAACCAACCGGCCGAGCAGGTTCGCATCCAGTATGGCGGTAGCGTCACGGCCGACAACATCGCCAGCTTCATGCGCCAGCCTGATATCGATGGGGCGCTGGTCGGCGGAGCCAGCCTCAATACATCTTGGGTCGAGTTGAACCGCCGAGCAGCAGAGGCCAAGAGTCTGACTTGACCTTCCTGCTGGCACTCGTGACCCTCATTCTCCTCCGCCTGACGGAGCGCTGGATCCACCTACACCTGCAATTGATCGGACACCGTCTTACCGGCAGTGAAACGGCCGCTCTGTCCATTTATGCTATCATCTTCTTTCCTGGGGTCGTGCTGCACGAGTTGAGCCACTGGCTGTTCGCCAAGTTGTGTGGGGTGCGGACCGGTCGCATCTCGCTGCTACCATCCGTGGGCAAAACAGGGAATCTGCATCTCGGCTCGGTGGAATACTCTGCGGCCGGCCTGGACCCATTCCGGGAAAGCCTGATCGGCGCGGCGCCGCTCATGGTAGGCTGCACCGTGCTGCTGCTCATCGCGAATCATCTATTTGGAGTACCAGCAGCAAGAGCCGCTCTATCAAGCGGAGACCTGCACGCATTGCTGGATCTCCTCCGCACTGGCTTTCGAACTGCTGATTTCTGGCTCTGGTACTATCTGGCTTTCGCGATCGCCAACGCCATGATGCCCAGCCCGGCCGACCGCAGAGCTTGGCCCGCTTTGATGCTCATCATCGCTGTCATCACCGGGCTGATGGTTGTGCTCGGTTTGGGCGACCTGGTTGTCGAGGGCATGCGAGGGCTTTTCACCCTGGGGATCAGCTACCTGGCAACCGCCTTCACTTTCACCATCTGCATCAATCTGCTCATGATCGCGATCATTGCCCTGCTGGAGAGGCTGCCAGGTTTGCAGAGACGGTAGGCCGGCTGTCAGTTGTTTCGCGCCGCCTTGCGCCCACTGGGCCCGTGCCGGGTTACAAAGACCATCACAGCTAGCACGATCAGCCCCATGACTCCCATCGCAAGCAACTTGAACAGCCGCGACGAGGTGACCAGCGTCAGAATACCAAAGCAGGCGCAGAAGGAGTAATAGGCCAGGACGATTGTCCGCTGTGAGATCCCCATGTCCTGCAGCCGAAAGTGTAGATGGCCTCGGTCCCCCAGAGCAGGGCTCCGCCCGCGCCGCGCCCGGCTGACGATCTGCCAGGCCCCATCGAGTATGGGTCCGCCCATCACCAACAGCACGGCCGCCATCTTGGCCCCACCAATGATGCTCAGTGCCCCCAACGTGAATCCCATCCACAACGCACCACCCCCAACGAACACACGGGCCGGAAAGAAATTGTAGGGCAGGAATCCGCAGGTCGCTCCAAGGAGGGCGAGCGGCAGCAGTGCCACGCTCTGCTGAGGCGGATCCAGGCGAAAAGCAGCGTTGATGAAAAGAACCGCCGATGCTATCGCCGTCACCCCAATTGCCAACCCATCCAGGCCGTCCAACCAGTTGACCGTGTTCGTCATGCCCATCAGCCAGAACAGAGTGAAAAGAACCGTGAACCAGGCAGGAAACTGGCGCGTCCACTCACCGGTGAACGGATCATTCACATATTCGATTATGATCAGGTGAACGATGGCGATACCGGCCGCAGCTAGCTGCACCAGCAACTGCGGCCAAGGGCCGAGTTCACGCCAGTCGTCCACCAGGCCAACTACCAAGAGTATAGTCCCGCCAAGCAGCAGTCCAGTCAGCCGGACAACCTCATTGGGGTCCCCGCGCTCAACGGGCAGCAACTGAGCCAGCGCGACGGCCGCCATGAACGCCAGGTAGAGGGGCAGGGCTCCCAGCTTGGGCACCGGCTGGGAGTGCCTATGCCGGCCGCCGGGGGTGGCCGTGACACCCAAACGGGAGGACAGTCGCCTCACCAGGGGGGTTAGCCCAAGTGATATGACAAAGGCGATTAGGAAAGTGATAATGTACGAGCTCACTCAGCCAGCCACCTATCCAGATCCACCGGAGCGTAGCTGACCTTGTCAAAGCCGGCACGTTCCCTGCCCCAGGGAATCGTTGCGTCCAACCCCATCTTGGCCGTGCAAGCCTTTTTGCCGGGAATGTGCACGCCGGACGGGTCTAGACTGCTCCCGGGTTGCCCGGAAAGGATTATCAGGTCCTTGTCGGCCTGAAAGCGGGTAGCAATGGCCCACTCGACCTCGCCCGGATCGTGGATGTTCACATCCGTGTCCACGACGACTAGATGTTTGAGCGATCCGTGCCCGCGGAAGGCAGCCTCAATTGCCCTCCGGCCGTCATCCGGTCCCTGTTTGTCGATCTGCACTACTGCGTGCAGCCAGCTCGCTCCACCCGGGGTGATCACCACGCCGGTGCAGCAGGCCACGCGGCTCACCTCCGCAAGAATGGTCGGTTCGCGTGGCATCCCCATCAACAGCTTGTGCTCCAGCCCACCGGGCAACAGGCCATGATAGATGGGGTGTTCTCGGTGGGTGACGGCGCTGATTTCGATCACCGGCTGTTCTCGCACTGCATCCATCGTTTCCGTCAGGTCAGGGAATGGCCCTTCACACGCCATCCGTGTGGTGATTCGGCCCTCTAGTACAATCTCCGCCTCAGCCGGGACCTGAAGGTCCACCGTGCGGCATTGGACCAGAGGGGTAGGCGCCAGCGCTTGAGCAATCCCCAGCTCGTCCACACCGGGAGCCGGGGAGATTGCCGCCGCCAGGTTGACGTGCAGCGGCACCCCGATGCAGATAGCGCACGGCAGAGCCCCATCCATTTCACCCTCATCGGTAAAGGCAACCCTGCGCCAGGCAGACTCGGTTCCCCGGTTTTCTACCAGCCGGGCCGCAAACGTGCGTTCGTCTAGCTGCAGCAGCCGGTGATACGCCATGTTCCGGCCGTGCTCTGGATCATCCACGATCACCACCGCTGACGTCACATATCGCCCGGCGTCCTGTGGCAAATGGCGCAAGATGGGCAGACTATTGAGGTCAACCACCGGCCGGACAACGCTCTGACACGGTCCGCTCTCCACCAATGGTGGCTCCTGCGGGTTGGCCACTGCATCAGCCAGACAGGCCGGCAATCTCTCCACCGGGATACCCAGGGCGAGCGCAAAATGCTTCCGCTCCGAACACGACCCGGTCAACACACGCCAGCCGGCGTACCCCTTGACCGACTCGAACAGGACCGGCCTCCCGTCCAGCGCGTGAGCCACCCTGGCCAGCTCAAAGCGGGTCGACACCGGCCGGATG
>WSZX01000191.1 GCA_013139935.1 Ardenticatenales bacterium | reverse complement strand
TTTTCTTCAATGCTCACAATGACCTCCTGGAAGAGGTTGCCAAATTCCGGGCGGCGCGGCGGCTGTGGGCCCGGATAATGCGCGAACGGTTTCGTGCTCAGAACCCCAAGAGTTGGCGGCTTCGTTTCCACACCCAAACTGGCGGTAGCACCCTCACTGCCCAACAGCCAGAGAATAATGTGGTCCGTGTGACGTTGCAGGCATTGGCCGCCGTGCTGGGGGGTACTCAGTCACTCCACACCAATAGCCGGGACGAGGCACTCTCACTGCCTTCTGAGGAAGCGGTGCGGATTGCACTGCGCACACAGCAGATCATTGGCTACGAGTCGGGAGTTGCGGACACGGTGGACCCCCTGGCTGGCAGTTACTATGTGGAGCACCTGACCGACGAGATTGAACGGCGGGCGCAGGCCTATATCGATGAGATTGATGCGATGGGAGGGGCTTTGGCGGCGATCGAGGCCGGCTACATTCAGCGCGAGGTGCAGGAGTCAGCTTACCGGTATCAGAAGGCGGTGGAGGAAGGCACGGCCGTGGCGGTAGGTGTAAACAAGTTCCAGGTCAACGAGACGCCCTCACTGGAGCTGATGCGGGTAGACCCGGCCGTCGAGCAGGCGCAGCGAGCCAAACTGGCGGCGCTACGGGCGCGACGGGACTCCGCCAGGGTCGCGGACCTTATGGGACACCTGGAGACCGTCGCGGGACATACAGTCGGGGAGAACCTGCTGCCGCTCCTTATCGTCTGTGTAGAGGCAGACGTGACCCTGGGCGAGATTTGCGGTGCTCTGCGGAGTGTGTGGGGAGAGTACCGCCCCAGCACCCTGATCTAATGCGCGATGCAGTTCGACCTGTATGTCCCCCGTCAGAGCTGGCTGCACCGGCTGGACCCCAGAACCAAGCTGCTGGCGGCGCTGACCGGCATGGTGATTTGCCTGTTTTTTCAGCGGATCGAGGTGTTGGCTGGCATTTTGGCATCGTCTCACTTGCTGCTCTTGCTCGCGCAAGTTCCTGGGGAGAGGGTCCGCTGGCTCTGGAAGAGGATGCTCCCTTTGACAGTCATGATTATGGTGCTGCAACCCTTTTTTGCCTCGGGCACCGAAAGCCATCTTCTATGGCGGCTCGGACCGCTGCGCTGGACAGAGGCAGGTGTGCTGTCAGGTGTCGTCTCAGCTTTGCGCGTCAATGCGATGGCGTTTGTGGCCGCTGGTATGCTATTCACTACCGAGCCGACGCTGTTGGTGCGGGGGCTGGTCAAGTTGGGACTGCCATACGAGTGGGGGTTGACCGCGAGTCTGGCGATTCGCTACCTACCCACGACCTACGGTCTTTATCAATCCATCCACGAGTCGCATCAGGCGCGCGGGTGGGATCCCGGCCGGGGCAGCTACCTCCGCCGCATTCGCAGCCATTTGCCAATGCTTGTGGCAGTGATGATAGCAGCATTGCGGATGTCCGATAACCTCGGCATGGCGCTCGCGGCTCGCGGCTTTGGCGCACCGTACCGGCGAACGACTCTGCGCGATATTCGGCTCCGCCCGGTAGATTGGGCGGTGATGGCAGGGGCACTATTCCTGTTGACGTCTAGCCTGATCTTGCGGTTCGCGCAGGGCTAGTCTCCCGCCGTGGCTAGCAGTGTCACCGTGAACCGGCTTCCCTCGCCCTCGGTGCTGTCGACGGCGATTCTCCCCCTGTGAGCCGTCACGACATCCCTGACAATGCTCAGTCCCAGTCCTGTCCCGGTCGTGTCGCCGGCCGAACTGGACCGGTAGTAGGGTTCAAAGATCTTGTCCAACTCCTCACGGGGGATGCCAACCCCGCTGTCCTCAACCTGCACCTGAATCTCCGGGCCGTCCCGGCAGACGCGCCACGAGATCGTGCCGCCGGCTGGCGTGAACTTGCGAGCGTTGTCGAGTAGGTTTCGGAAAACCTGCTTGAGGGTCGAGTAATTGCCCACCACCCACAGACCGGGCTCAATGTGAGCCCTGAACTGCAGGTCGCTCTGCGCTGCCAGGATGGCGGTCTCTTTGACCAGTTCGTTCGCCAGTTGGCTCAAATCCATCCGGATACGTTCCCTGGTCAGCAGTGCCTCTTTGAGTTGCGAGTAGCTCAACGTTTCGTTCACCAGCGTATCCACTTCGGCCGCCTGTCGCGTGATCTGGCGCAAGATTTCAGCTCGTTGGTCTTCGGGCATCTCGGTCCCCAGGTCGAGCAATTCCTGGGCATACAACTTGATAGCAGTCAAAGGGGTGCCGACCTCATGCTTGGCGAGCTCTAGAATCTCATTCCGCTTTCTGTCCAATCTTCGGTGCAGCGTAACGTCTCTCAGGCTGGCAGCGATGCCAATAGGCTCCCCATTCTGACGTATGGCGGAGGCATACACTTCCAGGATGGTGGGTTCGTCACTGGCAGAGTGCTCTACGGGAAAGACAAAGCTCGCCGTTTCCTGGGCTTCAAGACTGAGGCGAAGCGTGATCACCAGTCGCCGCTCGGTCTTCTCACTCGGTTCTGATCCGGAGGCCAGCATGGACTGGTAGCGTGGGTTGGTCATGATGATGTTGCCGGCCGGGTCAACGACCATGATGCCATCTGCGGTGCTTTTGATCACCGCCTGCA
>WSZX01000271.1 GCA_013139935.1 Ardenticatenales bacterium | reverse complement strand
GTTGAGCCAGCAGATGATGGTAGATCCCTCGACCCTCGTTCCGGCCGTTGACGCGCTGGAGCGCAAGGATCTGGCCCGGCGGGGGCACGACCCGAAAGACCGCCGTCGCACGCCCCTTTCGCTCACGAAAAAAGGAGCCCAGATGGTCTCCGGCCCTCCTTGTGACAATCCGTTTGCCAGTGAGAACAATCCTCTGCTCAACAGCCTCCGCGCGATGGGCGATGACCGCTCGCGGCAGCTATTGACTCTGTTGCGAGAGCTGGTGAGCCATCTACCAAAAGGCGAGGAGATCCTGCAAAAGGTATCGGCCCGGGTGCGCATGCACTCGGCGATTGAATCCGCCCGCTAGCCACGGACCAGCAGATAAGGAGTGATATGCAACACGCACACAGCATGCGCCGGCACGGCGCGAGGGGCCACGGCGGCCCACGTCCGGCCGGCCCCAGCAGCCTGCGGCGCGCCGTCAGCTACATCGGACGGTACCGCAAGGTGGCCCTACTGGCCTATGGGGCCCTGTTTGTCGCCACCGCCGCCCAGTTGGCGGTGCCCCAGTTCTTGCAGAACATCATCGACTCGATAGTCAATTCTGTCACTGCCAGTTCGCTCCTCTCGCTGCCGGCCGCCGCTCAGGCGATGGCCGCCCAAAAGCTGGGCCTCTCGATAGAGCAACTCCAGGCAAACCAGGACGGCGCCGCGCAGGCCATTCTCTGGGCAATCGCCGCCATTGTGCTCTTTGCCATAGCACGCGGCGTCTTTTCCTTTGTTCAGACCTACATGTCCCAGACGCTGTCGCAGAACATCGCTTTCGAGTTCCGCAACGAGCTGTTTGCCAAGATCCAGCGACTCCCATTCAGCTACCACGACCGCAACCGCACCGGCCAGTTGATGATCCGCGCTACTGACGATGTGGAGCGGCTGCGGCTCTTTATTGGCCAGGGGTTGGTGCTGGCGCTGCAGGCCCTGGTGATGCTGGTAGGGGCGTTGACCATACTGCTGTTGACGAACTGGAAGCTGATGTTGATAGTGACGCCCATCCTGCCGCTAGCGCTGGTGATGTTCATGGGCTTTGGCCGGATAGCACGACCACTGTTCATGGAGGTCCAGGTACGTCTCAGCAAGCTCAACACGATCCTGCAGGAGAACCTGGCCGGCCTGCAGGTGATCAAGGGCTTTGTCCGCGAGCCACAGGAGCAAAAAAAGTTCGACGCTTCGGCCGTTGACGTGATGGACCAGCAGATCAAGGTCAGCCGCACCTTTTCCTTTATCTTTCCACTGGTCTTTGCGGTCGGCAACCTGGGGCAGGCGGCCGCCCTTTACTTTGGCGGGCGGCAAATCCTGGAAGCGACCATGACCCTGGGCGAATGGCAGAAGTTTAGCTTGTACCTGGTCTTTGTCTTCTTCCCGATGGGCCAGCTTGGGATGATCATCTCCCTGATGGCGCAGGCCACCGCCTCCGCCGACCGCATCTTTGAGATACTCGATGCCAAGAACGAGATTGAGGACAGGCCCGACGCCATCGCCCTCGGTCGGCTTGACGGCCGGGTGCAGTTTGAGGAGGTGACCTTTAGCTACTTTGGAGGGGCCGATCCGGTGCTGCGGGGCGTCAGTTTTGAGGCTCGGCCGGGTGACACCATTGCCCTCCTGGGAGCGACCGGCAGCGGCAAGTCCTCGTTCATCAACCTGATTCCCCGCTTTTACGACGTCAGCGAGGGACGGGTGCTCATCGACGGTCATGATGTGCGAGAGGTCAAGATCGATACCTTGCGCGGTGGGATCGGCATGGTGCTGCAAGAGACAACCTTGTTCAGCGGCACGATTCGCGAGAACATCGCCTTTGGCCGTCCCGACGCTCCGATGGAAGAGATTGTCGCCGCGGCCAAGGCCGCCGCCGCGCACGAGTTCATCATCGAATCCCCGGACGGGTATGACACCGCGGTGGGCGAGCGTGGCACTACGCTGAGCGGCGGTGAGAGACAACGCGTTGCTATCGCCCGCGCGTTGCTGATGAACCCCCAAATCCTCATCATGGACGATTCCACCAGCAGCGTCGACCTGGCGACCGAATACCGCATCCAGCAGGCGCTGGACGAACTGATGCAGGGACGCACCAGCTTTGTTATTGCCCAGCGCATCAGCACTGTGCTCAGCGCCGACCAGATCCTGGTGCTGGAAAACGGGCGAATCGCCGCAGCGGGCACCCATCAGGAATTGATGGAAACCAGCCCCATCTATGCCGAGATCTATCATTCACAATTGGTCGGCGACGCCGAACCAGAGACGAGAGGGTAGCACTGTGTTCATGCATGGACGAGATCGAATGCTGGGCCAAGAGGTGAGCAAGCCCAAGAGTGTGGGTGCGACGCTAGCGCGTTTCTGGACCTATTTCAAACGATACCGGCTGGGATTGCTGTTGGTAGCTGTCCTGGTAGTAGCGGGGACCTGGATGCAGGTACAGACGCCGGACCTTATCGGCCAGGCGGTGGACTGCTACCTTATGCCGGCTTCCACCCAGGCGCTGGGTGTGAATCTTGGCGCCGCGGAGGGAGCGAGCGGCTCCAATTGCTGGTTCGATGATGTGGCGGCCGATGCCACCACGGCAACCTTGATCGCTGGCCTGGGCAAGCTAATGCTGATCATCCTCGCCCTCTACGTTGGCGCTGCTCTGGTGGGTGGATTGCAGTTCTACCTGATGAGCTGGGTCGGACAGCACGTGTTGCGCAAGATCCGGGTGGACCTTTTTCGGCATATCCACCGGTTGTCCCTGGGCTTTTACGCCAAGCAAGAAGCTGGTGACGTGATGAGCCGGATCACAAACGACACGGACACCATCCAGCAGGTGTTGGGCTTTGCCCTGGTGCATGTGGTTCAGGGCGCACTGCTGCTGGTCTGGATTGTATACACCATGGTGTCCAAGAGTCCGGTTTATGCGCTGCTGAGCTTGGTAATGATCCCCTTTATGTATGGGGCGACCTGGTGGTTCTCCAGTCAAGCTCGCAAGGCGTTTCGGCAGGCGCGGGTCGAGATCGGCGCCGTCAATGCTGATCTGCAGGAGAATATCGCCGCGGTGCGCGAGGTGCAGGCCTTTGGCCGCGAGGACGAGAACATTGAGCAGTTCCGCCTCTCGAATGCTGCCAACCGGGATGCCAACATCAAAGCGGCTTCCTTCACCAGCGCGCTGGGGCCGGCACTGCAGGCGCTGGGGTACGTCTCGATGGCGATTGTAGTTGGCGTGGGTGGCCTGGCGCTCATCGGCGACTGGCAGCTTTTCGGCTCGACCATTTCGCTGGGATTGGTGATCGCGTTCCTCACCTATGTGCAGCGATTTAACCAACCCATCATGCAGATTTCCATGCTGTGGACCAATCTCCAGAACGCTGTCGCCGGCGGCGAACGTATCTTTGGCCTCATCGACACCGAACCGGAGATCAGGGACAAGCCGGACGCGATCGAGATGCCACAGATCGAGGGCCGGGTGGAATTGGAGAACGTCTCCTTCCGCTACAACCCGGCCGAGCCGGTGCTCAACGGCATCAGCCTCAAAGCGCAAGCGGGCCAAACGGTGGCCATTGTGGGACCGACCGGCGCCGGCAAGACCACCATCATCAACTTGATTCCGCGCTTTTACGACGTGACCGCGGGCCGGGTGCTGATCGATGGCCACGACGTGCGCGACGTGGGGCGTCACAGCCTGCGCAA
>WSZX01000014.1 GCA_013139935.1 Ardenticatenales bacterium | reverse complement strand
CTGTCCAGCGCCCTGGGGCACGGTGCCGGTTGACGAGGATAGAAAACTCGATGGCCACGCTGATTCCCAGGATGACGCTTGGACCGCCACGGTGCACTGCGCAGCGATATCCCAGTCGGCCGGCAGTACTGTCCGTTCCCTGCCGGCCGGCGGGGCCAGAGTAGCGTCGTACGGAGCAGAGAATGACAGACCTCCCAGAGTGGAACGAAGAGGAAACACGATTGGCGTGGAACAGGGCGACATTTCCCAGCGCCCAGACCACTTTCCGCATGCGCATCCTGAGTTCGGCCCGGAGCATGGTCGCGGATGTGGTCGCTGAGATGAGCCCCTTGGCTCGGGAGCGAGACCAGGGGACCATCGCACGCATCAAAAGGGCGGAGACGTGCGGAGGAGATGGTGGATCTGGCGGCCGTCGCCAAGGGCCTTGGTGGGACCGCCACCAGATCTACAACACCTGGTACGAGCCCTTTGACCAGCCAGACCAGATCCAGCGAGCGGCGAGATTCGCCCTATCACAGGATGTGACCGGGCTCTGCACTGCGGCCGGCGTGTCGATACTTTCCTCCTTTCTGGAAGCGTGCCAGCGATTCACGCCCCTGAGCGGCGCCGAGCAAGAAGCGCTGATCGCAAGGGCAGCCGAGTACGAACCGCTCTTTGCCTGACGGGCGGGCGACCGACCGACACGCTCGCCATAGCCCAACGCAGTGGCATAGTTCCGCCAGAAGGACTCGAGGCTGCGGGGGTTGATGTCGTCCGCCAAAAGCGCGGCCGATTGGTCCTTCCACGAGCCAGGTGTTCACGATGTGTCGGCCGGCCGTTGCACTGGTTTGGGTATTCTCTCTCTGCATAGCAGCCATGGGATTGATCTGTCATCCCCCGTGGTGGGTAATTCCGGGGCATCAGCAACAAACACCAACACACCGTTGCTCATTGCGGGCCAGGGGCAGGAGTGATGAAGGTCGAACCCCGGCGACTAGATCTCGCTGAGGTCCACCAGTCCGTGCCGCAGGGCGATCACGGCCGCCTGGGTCCGATCAGATACCTCCAGCTTCGAGAGCACGGAGCTGACATAGTTGCGTATCGTCCCCTCGGACAGGTAGAGCCGAGAGGCAATGTCGGCGTTGGTCAGGCCGCGCGCAAGCAACCCCAACACCTCCCGCTCCCGCTTGCTGAGGGCGTCAGTGACGGAGGTGTCGGTGACCGAGGTGCTCCGGGCAACGTGGTTGAAGAGCTTCCCGGCGACCTTGGGGTCCACCGCCGTCTTGCCGGCGGCCGTATCCCTGATCGCCTTGACCAGGTCCTTCCCGGGCGTATCCTTGAGCAGGTAGCCGGCCGCCCCGCCACGAATGGCGTCGAACACCCACTCATCCGCATCATAGGTGGTGAGCACCAGCACGCGAACCTCCGGATGCTCCTCGACGATCCGGCGCGTGGCCTGAATCCCGTTCATGATGGGCATCTTGAGATCCATCAGCACCACATCCGGTCGACTATGGGGAATCAAATCGAGCGCCTGAGCCCCATTGTGAGCCATGCTCACCACCTGAATCTCTGGATCGGTGCTCAGGATGGCCCGTAGTCCTTCCCGAACCACTTCCTGATCGTCACAGATCAGAACGCGAATCATAGTACCTCTTGTAGCAATACCGCCGGCCCGGTCAATCAGGTCTCCACAGTAAACCTGACCATGGTTCCTTTTCCCGGTTGGCTTTTGACCTCCAGCACACCATCCACCATTTCTGCCCGCTCCCGCATCCCCTGGATGCCGAATTGGCTCTCCGGGTCTACTCTCCGGGGGTCAAAGCCGCTCCCGTCGTCGCTGATGGTGAGCACCACCTGCTCGCTCCCCTGATGTAAGGCAACCCGCACTCGGCGTGCCTCGGCATGTTGGTCTACATTCGCCAATGCCTCCTGAGCGGTTCGGTAGATGCACTGACCGACGTTGGGCGGCAACTCGTCCAACTGCTCCGGCACCTCCAGCTCCAATTCCAAACCCGTTCGCGTGGCGACCGACTCGGCTAGATTGCAAAGTGCCAGCGCCAGACCCAGGTCTTCCAGCGGCGAGGCGCGCAGGTCCCGCAGCGCCCGCCTGGTCTCGGTCAGCCCTTCGCGAGCCGCCGCCAGCGAGCCAACCAGCGTGCTCCGGGCACCCTTTGGGTTTGAATCCCACAACGCCTTGACCGCCTCCAATTGCACCGACAGGCCGCTGAGGGTATGGGCCAGGGTATCGTGCAGTTCGCGGGCCAGCCGATTCCGCTCACGGCTGACAGCCAATTGCTCCAGGGTGGTGGCATAATGAGCCAGTTGCCTGTTTGCCCGGGCCAGGGACTCCCGCTGGGCCCGCTGCTGGGCCATTAGCTGGACAACGATGTTGCCCACGATGAGATAAATGGCGGTCCGGGTCACGGCGCTGGCGAGAAAGGGCGCCACACGAAGCCCGTCACCGGCGCTCAACGCGCCCGCCACCAAATCCAGCAGCGCCGTTCCACCGCAAAAGAGCAGCACCGCGCCCATGCCATATTGCCAGCTAATGAGCACCAGGGGCACAAGGAGAAAAAGGGGGATAAAGAGCGTGGTAAAGAGTCGCCAGGTTGTCCCAGCAGAGGAGCCAACCAGCCGGGCACCAAAGCCAGCCATGATCGCAGACTGTCCAAGAATGGGAACCAGCGATCCGGCCGCGAGAGCCATGGGAAGAAACATTCTCCCCGTCTTCTGCTGGAACCAGGGCGAGGAAAGATAGACCTGGATCAGCACCAGGCAGAGCGGGCTGATCCAGAGGAGCAGATGGGCGCCGGACCATTCGCCCAGATTCGGAAATGCCACCGCTGCCAGCACAAATATCCCCAACTCCAGGATGATGAAACGTCGAAAAACGGCCAGCAAACCGGGCTCCAAAGCTCTTGTTTTCATTTCCGTGTGTCTCTGCCTGGTTGAGCCTGTCAAGACATACTATAACACGTTCCACGCCCGGCCCGTAGTGAGCGGAGGCACCTTTCCCCATGATCCCAGTCAGGTAGAGATGTGATCCCGGCCATACGCACTCATTATCCGGCACACTATTGCCCGGCCGGGCCCTATGCTATGCTTTTGAGCGTGGACAGGCGGCGGAATAGAGCCGGAAAACTGAGAAAGGAGAGGAAACGTGTCAAGAAAAAAGAGCTTTTGGATTGCATTGGTGATCATCATCCTGTCGGCGGCCGGCGGCGGTTACTACTACCACAACAACGTGGGCGCGGCCGCCCAGGAGCCGGAGGAGAATCCGGTCCAGACGACGACTGTGCGGAGCGGCGAGATCATTATCTCGGCCAGCGGAGCGGGCACTGTGATCCCTGCGGCCGAGGTGAACCTGGCGTTTCAGAGCGGGGGACTGCTGGCCGAGGTGCTGGTGCAGGTGGGCGACACGGTGCAGGCAGGAGATGTGCTGGCCCGGGTAGATGATACCCAGGCGCGCAAAGCCCTCATGTCAGCCGAGCTGCAGGTCGTTCAGGCCGAGGAAAAGCTGGCCGATCAGCTCGACACGGTGCCAGAGCAGCAGGACCTGGCGCTGGCCGAGGCCAACCTGGCGCTGGCGCAGTTCCAGTTGGACGAAGTGCTGAACTGGGCCCCCAGTGATGAGGATGTCACACAGGCCCAGGCCAGCCTGGAGGCGGACCAGGCCGGGTACGAGGCGGCCCAAAACAAGTCGGCGTACGACCAGACGGCCTCGTCCCGCATCAGCCTGGAGCAGGCGCAGCAAGGCCTGGAGGACGCCCAGGCCGCCTACGATCAGGCGTGGGATTCGGCCCGGGACTGGGAGCTGTACATGATAGAACCGACCGGCACCGAGCTAAACCCCGGCCCGTCGCCGAGCAAGCAACTGGAAAACGAGCGCGACTCCACCGCCAGCAACCTGGTGCGGGCGCAGCAGAATCTGGAACTGGCGCAGTCCAACTACAACCTGGCCTGGGCCGGGGTGGATGACACCGCCGAGTTGAACGCCTGGAACCAGGTGCTCAGCGCCCAGGCGACGCTGGATGCGGTCCAGGCCGGCCCCGACGAACAGGAGAACCAA
>WSZX01000160.1 GCA_013139935.1 Ardenticatenales bacterium | reverse complement strand
AGGGCAAACGATTGATCATGGCTGGCGAGGTGACCGTGGATGGCCAGATGGTGGACAAGGCTGGCATGCAGGTGCCGACCGGTTCAGAGCTACAAGTCAAGGCGCCCCCTCTGTATGTCAGCCGGGGTGGGATCAAGCTGGCGGCCGCACTTGATAGCTTTCGTGTGCGGGTGCAGGAGACCGTGGCGGCCGATGTGGGCGCGTGTACCGGCGGGTTTACCGATTGCCTGCTTCAGCGGGGAGCAAGGCGGGTTTATGCCATTGACGTTGGCTATGGTCAGCTCGATTGGGGGCTACGACAAGACGAGCGCGTCGTGGTCATGGAACGGGTCAATGCCCGATACCTCGACTCGCTGCCAGAGTTGATCGATCTGGTGACGGTGGATGTCTCTTTCATCTCGCTGAAGCTGATCTTGCCCTCGGCGCACACTTGGCTCCGGCGTGGAGGTGAGATCATTGCGCTCATCAAGCCACAGTTCGAAGCCGGCCGGGAGCAGGTGGGCAAGGGCGGGGTGGTGCGCGACCCGGCGGTCCACCGCGCGGTGTTGGAGAATCTCTTGCGGTGGGCGACCGAGCATCGCCTCGGACCGCGCGGGCTGCTCCTGTCGCCTCTTAAAGGGCCGGCCGGAAACATCGAGTTTTTGGTGTGGTTGCGCCCGGAAACGGAGGGGGTGTCACCGGTGGAGCTTATGCAGCGAGACCTTGGTTCGTTCCTCAAGCAGCAGTAGGGCACGCCGGCCCTCGATGGTGGTGTAGCACCCTCTCCTCCAGTCAGACCCCGATTCACAGGCGGGAACACGTAGCAGGCCCGGCCATCTCCCAGCGAATGATGGCTGGCAACAATCAAGGGCTGGTTTGCGCGGCCGCCATCCTATCGTGCTCGCTGCCCTGCTCATCGTGCCGGGATGCTGACCGGCAGTGTTCAGTTTCCTGTGCGCCGCGGAGCAGGACCTTGGGCGACGATGGGCAGCCCATGGAACCGCACCTGTCAAACAATGCGCTGTGCGGGCTATACATCATTCCCTCCGAGTCGCGATTCCAAACTCCTCTGGCGCCGGGTTGCCATTCTCATCCTGACTGTTATACTCGAAGAATCGGAAGGTAACCCAGGGACAGGAATGGATCAGAGTCACATCCGCAACTTTTGCATAATCGCCCATATTGACCACGGCAAGTCGACCTTGGCCGACCGGCTGTTGGAGATCACGGGCACCGTCTCCGAGCGCGACATGCAGAATCAGGTGCTCGACACCATGGACCTGGAGCGGGAAAAGGGAGTCACCATCAAGGCAAGCGCGGTCCGCTTGGCCTATGAGGCCAACAATGGAGAGCCTTATCAGCTCAACTTGATTGACACGCCGGGCCATGTGGACTTTAATTACGAGGTGAGCCGGGCGCTGGAGGCGTGCGAGGGGGCGATCCTGGTGGTGGATGCCGCGCAAGGAATCGAGGCGCAGACGCTGGCTAACCTGTACCTGGCTATTGACGCGGATCTTGCGATCGTGCCGGTGCTCAACAAGATCGATTTGCCCTCAGCCCGGCCGGACGAGATCGCCCAGGAACTGTGCAACCTGCTGGGGGGGGACCCCGAGGATGTAATCCGCGTCTCGGCAAAAACGGGAGCAAACGTGGATGCGGTCTTGAAGGCGGTGGTGGAGTTGATTCCACCTCCTGGGGGCGACGTGTCCCGTCCCACGCGGGCGCTGATCTTTGACTCTCACTATGATGCCTACAAGGGTGTAATTGCCTACCTCCGAGTGGTGGACGGGAGATTCAGTCTGACTGACACACTCCAACTGATCGCCACCGAGTCGACGGTCGATCCCGTCGAGGTGGGCATTTTCGCCCCAGAGATGAAGCCGGTTGAGAGCCTGGCGGCGGGCGAGGTGGGGTACATTGCCACCGGCCTCAAGACAGTGGGCGAGTGCCGTGTGGGGGATACTCTGGCGGCCCTACCAACGATCGGGACGACTATTGAGCCGCTGCCAGGCTATCGCGCGGTCAAGCCGATGGTGTTCGCCGGCCTGTATCCGACTGATGGCGAGGATTACGGAGTATTGAGGGATGCCCTTGAGAAACTGCAGCTCAACGATGCGTCATTGGTCTACACTGCAGAGACGTCCGATGCCCTGAATTTCGGCTTTCGATGTGGATTTCTGGGCCTGTTCCACATGGACATCATTCAGGAACGATTGGAGCGCGAGTATGGGCTGGATATTATCGCCACAGCCCCCAGTGTACAATACCAGGTGGTGCTGAGGAACGGGGATGTCATCACCATTTCCACGCCGGCCGATCTGCCGGATGAGAATGACATCGAGGAAATCCGCGAGCCGTGGATGGAAATCCAAGTCTTTACTCCGGAGACCTATTATGGCCCGGTGATGGAACTGGTCACGCGCCGCCGGGGTACCTTGACCGGGCAGGAGTACCCTTCCTCCGGCCGGGTGGTGCTCCAGTTTGAGATCCCGCTGGCCGAGATAGTGATCGGTTTCTATGACAAGCTAAAGTCGAGTACGCGGGGGTATGCCTCGTTGGATTACGAGTTCGCAGAGTACCGGCCGGACAAGCTGGTCAAGGTTGAGCTGTTGGTCAACAAACAGCCGGTAGATGCGCTGGCAACCATTGTGCATGAGAAGGCTGCATATCTGCGCGGTCAGGCTCTGGTCAGCAAGCTCAAGAAGCTCATTCCCCGGCAGCAGTTTCAGGTGCCCATCCAGGCCGCAGTTGGCAAGCGGGTTCTGAGCCGTGCCAACATCAAGGCGCTGCGCAAGGATGTACTGGCCAAGTGCTATGGCGGCGATGTGAGCCGAAAGCGCAAACTGCTGGAGAAGCAAAAGGCCGGGAAGAAGCGGATGAAGATGGTGGGCAACGTGGCTATTCCGCAAGAGGCGTTCATGGCTGTCCTGGAACTCTCGGACGGTTAGCGACAGAGTCGCCATTTCTGCTCGCCACCCCCGTGCCTTGACTTCCATCAGTGGCCGAGTCTGGTGGGGTGGTCCCCTTTAGGATCGGCCGCGCCCCCAGAGATTACGGGTCTGGCGGTGACTGGCCGATGCGGATCAGCCCATTCGGCCGCACGAGCCAATCCATGCGGCTGTCGTGTTCGTCACAAGGTACGGTCGGGACGCAACTAGTCTGGTGGGCGATACCGACCTTGACCGCGGCCAACTGGGGCAGCAGCCGGTCATAGTACCCGCCGCCATACCCAAGCCGGCCGCCGTGCTCGTCAAAGCCGACACCGGGAACCAGCACCATTTCGATCTCTTCCAGCGGAACCAACGGCGCAGTGGCGACGGGTTCCAGCAATCCCCACCGATGCCGCACCAGTCGCTCAGGTTCGTAGCGATGGACGGAGAGCCGGCCGCCGGGCAAGATGCGGGGCAACGCCCACACCTTCTCGGGATCGGCGTCCAGCAGTGGCTGGAGAGAGATCTCATTGTCGAATCCCATGTAGGCCAGCACAGTGCGTGCACTCTGAAAAATGGGCCATTCAGCCAGGTGTCGGCAGATGGCTATGCTGCCGGTCCGGACCTGAGTTGGCGTCAGCCTGGCTCGCTTGGCAAGGAGTTGCTGTCGCAGAATGGGTTTCTTC